>DATLSW010000310.1:0-10272 GCA_035533955.1 Ktedonobacteraceae bacterium
GACGAGTACGTTTCTTTGCGAATCAGGATGCGCGGCTGAATGGTGGGGAAAGGTCGCAGCCCTTCAGGGGCCGCCGGACCTTCCATCTGCGGTTCGTAGCTGGCTCCTTCTTCGCGCACCAGCACCATATCTTCCCAGGCCATTGCATCAAAGCCCAGACGACGCAGGTCCATAACCATCCCAGCCCAGGTATCTTCCGCGCTGATCGCCCACCACTCGCGCCCGAAAACGCGCACAGGCTTGACGCGCACCGGTCGATTGATGTCACCTAGCTTAGCCAGCAATGATACTCGTTTCCGCTCGGCTTTATTCACGATGAGAACCGTCCCTTTCTTTACCAGGACTACCTACAAGAAACTGTTTCCCTCTCCCGACTCTCGAAACAGCGAGAGGGTTCTTCTAGAGAACCATTCCGTTCCGAGACGCCGCAAGCGGAAAACCGGACTCTGTATCTATACGATATCACATCGTTTTATAATCTGCCAGGGTAAAGATGTGAAGATTTTTTCACAAAGCTCTCATTACGGCTCGACAAACGTCTTCCGATGTACATACTGCCCAGCCGGCGCGCCGCCCACGTACTGCCCGTTCTTCACGATGACGCGACCGCGCAGCAGCACGGTATCAGGAACGCCCTGCACGCTGATACCTTCGTAGGGCGTGTAATCGACGCGCTGATGCTGGTTGGCGGCGGAAATGGTCATAGCGCGATTGGGATCGAAGATCACGAGATCGGCGTCGCTGCCGGGAGCAATCGTGCCTTTACGCGGGAACAAACCAAAAAGCCTGGCCGGCATGGTCGCGACGAGATCGACGAAGTGTTGCAACGGCAATCTGCCGTTATGCACTGCGCGGTACATCAACATGACGCGATGCTCGACTCCGGGCAAGCCGTTGGGAATTTTAGTGAAATCATCACGACCCAGCTCTTTTTGTCCAGCGAAGTTAAAGGCGGCATGATCGGTAGAAACGACCTGCAAGACGCGCCGCTGCAAGCCAGACCAGAGGGCATCGTTGTCCGTCTCCTTGCGCATGGGTGGCGTGCAGACAAACTTCGCGCTTTCAAAGCCGCGCGCGGCGTAACAGGCATCGTTGAGGTATAAATACTGCGGGCAGGTCTCACCCCACACGGGCAGCCCTTTGTTGCGCGCATCGGCGATAGCGCTGAGCGAATGAGCGCAGCTAACATGCACGACGTACAGGGGAGCATCGGCCAGGGCAGCCAGGGCAATGGCACGGCGCGTCGCTTCGCCTTCGAGAAGGGTTGGGCGCGTCAAGGCGTGATACATGGGTGCGGTATGCCCTGCGGCGATGGCCTCGCGCACGATGAAATCGATCACGATGCCGTTTTCGGCATGAACCATGACCAGCCCGCCCAGCGACGCGGAACGGCGCAGCACGCGATAGATCGTCTCATCATCCACCATGAATGTGCCGGGATAGGCCATGAGCAACTTGAAAGTGGTCACGCCCGCCGCGATCATCTCAGCCATCGCCGTTTCGGGCGCGTTTGCCAGGTCGGTGATAGTAATATGAAAGCCATAATCGATGGCGGCGCGCCCAGCGGCTTTGTCGTGCCAGGCACTCAGAGCTTCATACAGAGAGTGGCCGCGCTGCTGGTTTGCAAAATCGATGATGGTGGTGGTGCCGCCGCAGGCTGCCGCGATAGTTCCCGTCGCGAAATCGTCGCTGCCGACCGTGGTGGGCAGCGGTAACTCCATGTGAGTATGCACATCTATCGCGCCGGGGAAGACGTACTTACTTTGAGCATCAATCACTTCGTCCACCGCGAGCGCGGCAAACGAGCCGGGCGCGCCGGTGGCGATGATGGTTTCGCCATCGAGCAGGATATCTCCGGCGTAATCATCGGTGGCAGTGACAACGTGACCGTTTGTAATAAGCTGACGCATAAGCTACCCACCTTTCAAAACGATGCAGCACTATCAAGAATGATTGTACACGCTCAGGTCTGTATAAAGAACATCGGCATTCGCGCCACTCGTAGTAGCCACAAAACCGATATCGCCCGCGCTAGTATAGGTTGAGTCAGAGAGCACGGTCAAATAAGTCCCGTTAATGTAGAACAGATACTCGTTGTTCTGCATGATCACTTGCAGCGTATTGGTCACATCATAGCCCTGCTTGAGGGCCGCTGAAAATGCCCAATCCTGTAACGGCGTCACCGAACCACTGCTGATGGTGGAGATTTTGTAGTGTCCCTGCGAGTCGATTTCAAAGAGATAGCCATTATACTCCCCCAACGGGTCCGTGCTGAGGCGGAAGAACAGGCCGCCGGAATGGCCGCTCAGCAGTGTGACACGCACCGAAATCGCCGCGTTCAGATAGGTGTAGCCGGTCTCGCGACAGCCATGCAGGTTAGGGAATGTGCCTGCGGTAACATGATAGCCATCTTTCGAGAAGGCGCACTGACTGTTCGTATCCCAGGCAGCAGTCTGCGTGGCCGGATTGTTGGGATTGTTCAGGGCATCATGGTAAGCGGGAGCGCCCGACGTGGCCGTCTGGATCACGCCGGCGGTCGCCGCGGCGTGCGCCTGCGCGGCAGCGGTGGCGCGAGCAATGGCGGCAGCGGTGGCGCTGGCCTGGGCCGTTCGAGTGGCGTTGGCGTGAGCCTGGGCCGTCGCGGTCAAGTTCGGCGTGGCCGCGGGAGATTGCGTCACAGAGCCGATCGTCGTATTCTGCGCGGGCTGCGTCGAGCTGCCCGTTGAAGCGGGCGCATGAGAATCAGACAGCACGGCATAGACACTAATACCGACAATGAGAGCAAGCGTGAGCAGCGCAATGATCAGCGCTATGCTGAAACGACGGCGCGCATAACGTGAGCGCCGGTCAGGCGCGACACGCTGCGGCAACACAGGCGTTGGAGTAAGCGGGATCGGAGCTGCGGGCGCGGGACGCCGGGGAACATAGGCGGCGGTCTCTGTGAGGTTGGAGAGCGGGGATGGCCGCAGCGGCGCGGCGGGCGCGTGAATAGGCGGCGCAGCAGGCGGGATGGGAGGCAATACAAGTTGTTGCGCTCCGCCAATCGACATGATCAGAGGCTCATGATCCTCTCCTGCTCCTGCCTCGCGCGCGCGATGGACGGCCCGGGAAAAGGACTCGGCCAGCGCGGACGCGCTCGGATAGCGCATATCCGGGTTTTTGTCCATGGCCCGCAAAATCACAAGATCGATCGGAGGGGAAAGATGGGGATCGAGCTTACTCGGCGTGGGCGGCGGTTGGTTCAAGTGCATTGAAACAACGGCAAGCTGGCTCTCAGCAGTAAAAGGCAACTGGCCTGTCACCACCTCAAAGAGCAATACGCCTAGAGAATAGAGATCGCTGCGATCGTCGGCCTTGTGTCCGGGCAGGAAAAGTTCGGGAGCCACGTAATCGACGGTGCCAAGCACGCTGCCAGTGGTAGTGAGTTGCGTAGACTCGGACACGTCGCGCGCGATGCCGAAATCCGCCAGGTAACATTTCCCGGCTTCGTCAAGCAGCACGTTAGACGATTTGATATCGCGATGAATCACGCCCTGGCGATGGATGTAATCGAGAGCATCAGCGATGTCGCGTAAACACAGACTGGCGCCTTCTAGCGAAAGCGGCGAGCGGCGAATGCGCGCGCGCAGCGTGCCGCCGCTCATAAGCGGCATAACGATATAATACCGCTGATAGCCATTGACCTCGGCTTCACCGGAAGCGTAGATCGGGAGGAGATGCTCGTTATGCAGTGAGGACATGAGACGCGCCTCGCGCATAAAGCGGCGCAGCAAGTCATCATCGTTGCCTTTAAAGACCTTGATGGCGACGGTGCGGCCCTGTTCTACAGCATATCCTTCGTAGACATCGGCCATGCCACCTCTGCCGATGAGGCGCTGAAGTTGATAGCGGTCGAGGGTTTTCCCTTCCAATCCAGGCATACCTGTGACTCCCGATTTCTCCTAGATGATTCCACTCGTTCACAGACGCGATGCATCGGCATCTATTGCATTATGTATGTTACACCGTCTGTTCACAAGAAACAAGGGGTAAGCCACACGGTGACTCCATCCTTCGGAGAAATTGGTCGAGTTCCGTAGGGGCGTGGGCTTGCCCCGCCCGCGTTGGTTGGATGCCACGTCTGCGGGCGGGGCAGAGCCACCGCCCCTACTGGATTCTCCGGCCAACTGCCATTCATCCGACGCGGCAAAAGATGGTCTTCAAATAGCCCGTCTCCGGCATCGCCAGGTTGATGGGATGATCAAGGCTATGCATACGCGACTCCAGCAATTGTACGGGACGCCGCACATGCTGCGCGGACTGCGCGAGAACGCCCAGCAGATCGTCCAGGTGAACAACACCGGAACAGGAGCAGGTGAGCAAGATGCCACCTGGCCGCAGTGCCTGCATCCCTAGCGTGTTCAGGCGGCGATAGGCTTTCAACGCCTGGGAGCGCGCGCCCTGTGTCCTGGCGAAAGCAGGCGGATCGAGAACGACCACGTCGAATTGTACGCCATCGCGCCGCACCTGTTCGAGATAGTCGAAGACATCGGCGAGCAGAAATTCATGCCGCCCGGCGTCAAGGCCATTGAGCGCGAAGTTCTCGCGCGCCAGCGCCAGCGCGGGAGCGGAGACATCAACGCTGGTCACCCGCGTCTCCGCGTCGGCCAGCGCGGCGTAGACGGAGAAACCGCCGGTATAACTGAAGCAGTTGAGGACACGCTTGCCGCGCGCGTACTGGCGCAGAGCGGCACGCTGGTCGCGCTGATCGATGAAAAAGCCGGTCTTCTGTCCCTGCCAGAGATCGACAGCAAACTGCACGCCGTTTTCGCGCACGGTGACGCGCTCCGGCACATCACCAGCAACCACGAGTGGCTCCTCGACTTCCAGACCCTCACGCCGCCGCGACTGGCTATCGTTGCGCAAAAGAATGCCGCGCGCGCCGGTTGCTTCTCCCAGCGCGTCGATCAGCAGGGGGCGCAAACGCTCCATGCCCAGCGTGTGAATTTGCGCGACGAGCCAGTCGCCATAGCGATCAACGATCAGGCCAGGCAGGCTGTCGCCTTCGGAATGTATCAGGCGATAGACGTTGGTCTGTTCAGGATCAAACGCCTGCCGCAAGGCAAGTGCGCGCCGGAAGCGGTCGCGAAAAAAGGCGGCGTCGATGGCTTCCTCGCTGTCTCGCGTCAGGATGCGAATGGCGATATCCGTCTGCGGGTTGTAGTAGCCGCGCGCGACGAACTGGCCTTTGGCCGCTTTGACATCGACGAGGCCGCCTGGCTCGATCCAATGCGGCGGCTGTTGCAGCGCGCCGGAGAATATCCAGAGATGGCCGCCTTGCAGGCTCTCCTCGCGATACGGCTTGAGGCTGGCGGTCGGATACTGTACAGGTAAAGACACGATGAAATTACCCTTCTTTCCACGGTTGTTTCTGGTTATTATCGCACAAACTGTCTGGGCTACTGTAACGGCGCAATTGATTGCGCCGCCACAGCAGCCTGGCGTCCCTACGCTCGTTTCTCTTCGTAATACGCGTAATTGCCAGGATAGACCTGGACACGCCCATCAAGATCAATCGCCACGATCTTCGAGACGATGCGATCCAGGAAGTAGCGATCATGTGATACGGTCAACACCGTTCCCTCGAAGTCTTCGATAGCCGCTTCCAGGACTTCGCTCGAAGCGATATCAAGGTTATTGGTTGGCTCGTCCAGCAGCAAGAAGTTGGCCTCGGTGAGCATAAGACGAGCCATCTGCAAACGACTCTTTTCGCCGCCGCTCAAGCGACCAATAGGCGTGCGGATGTCCTCGTAGTCAAAGAGCAGCGTATGCAAAAAGGCAATAGCCTGCGGCTCGTTTATCTTTTTCAGGTGGCGCACGAAATCGATGGGCGTGCTGTCGAACGGCAGCGTCTCCTGCTCCTGGGCATAATAGCCGACGACGACGCTGGCCCCGATCTTCACTGTGCCGCTTGTGGGCGCGAGCAGGTCCATCATGGTTTTGAGCAGCGTCGTCTTACCGCTGCCGTTCGCGCCGACTATGCCGACGCGCTCGCCATAGAGGACAGTCAGATCGAATGGCGCGAAGAGGACGCGCCCGTCAATGACTTTGCTCAGCCCTTTGACCTCCAACACTTTTTTACCGCTGCGGTCGGACTCAAGCTCGACTTTGATCTTGTCGCGCTCCAAGATTGGGCGCAGCACAGCCTCTTCTTTCGCTTTTTCGACCCGTTTCGCCATATACTCCGCCTTCGTCGCGAACTTCGAGTTGTAGCTGGCCCAGGTTTTCAAACGCCGCATGCTGATTTCCAGGCGTTTGATCTCCCGGTGCTGCAAAGCGTAGGTCTCTTGCTGCTTGACGAGTCGCTTCATCCTATCCTCAACATAGAAGCTGTAATTGCCGGCATACTCAAAGACATGTCCATCTTCAAGCTCAACAATCTTATTGATGGCGCGATCCAGCAGGCGTCGGTCGTGAGAGATGATGATCACGGCTCCGGGATAGTCGCGGATATAGTCTTCCAGCCAGATTTTCGCCAGCAGGTCGAGATGGTTATCCGGCTCGTCGAGCAATAAGACATCGGGCTGCTGGAGCAGGATGCGCGCAAGATTGACCAACTTCTTTTCGCCGCCGCTCAGCACGCCAACCGATTGATGCAGTTCAGTCGCGGCGAAGCCCAGGCCGGATAACACTACTTCGACGCGATGCTCCAGGGTATAGCCGCCTAACGCTTCAAAACGTTCCTGGGCTTTGCTGTACGCTGCCAGAACTTGCGTCATGCGCTCGGCATCAGCGGCAATCTCCGGATCGGCCATCTGCGCTTCGAGCGCGCTCAAGCGGCCCGACAATGCCGCCAACTCCGGCGATGATTGCGCGACCGCTTCAAAGATGGTGTGCTGTTCCATGCGCGGGTCAGCTTCCTGCGCCAGGTAGCCGATGACGAGGTTGCGCCTGCGCGTAATTGTGCCGCCGGTGGGAGTATCGAGGCCAACCATAAGTTTGAAAAGCGTGGATTTGCCGCTGCCATTCTCGCCCACCAGGCCGATGCGCTGGCCGTCTAACACCTCTAGATTGATTTCGTTAAAGACGGGATTGCCGCCGAAATCCTTTTTGACGTTCGCTACTGTAATCATACAATCCGACATATGTAACCGTACCTTTTCCGCCGCCAAAGGGGCTATACAAACAGGAAAAATGAGAAAACGCTACCTGGCGGCACGATGCCATATGCAGAGAAAAGGAGCGCACAGAACATAACAGAAGCGGTGAGGAGCAAGAGAGTAGCACGAAACCATGCCTCGCTATCGTGTGTTCAGAGTAATCGAATACACGCGCGGGGCAATACGGCGCTACTATCCGCCGCATAAGCTCAAAGCGCCAGGCTTATGCGGCCATACCATGTGACAGGTGTTTGTTGGGGTGGTCGGTAGCCGCTAGCCGGTCTACCTGAGCCACGAGATCATAGTGAATGTTCATAAATGCATGATAACATAGGGATACAGAGAGAGTCAAGAAGTTCAGGGCGATGGCAAGCATCGCTCTGAACCTCCGATGCTTGCCATCGCCCGGCTTTATGCCGCGAACATTTCCAGCACCCACGCCGCCGTCTTTTTGTCGGGCGCGCTTGCCACCTGCTTGATCAGCCTGCTGAGTTCCAACGGATCATGAAGGCGCGGTACACTTTCTCTGGCAACGCGGGACAATTCAGGATAAAGCGCCTCAACCAGCACCACAACGGTACTACGTAACGCTTCAGTTTCTGCTTCCGTATACACTGCAACCGCGGCTTTAGCGCGTACAGCTTCTATTCTGGCCTGTTCGGCCTCGGCTCTGGCGCGCTCCACTTTCACTTCAGCCTCGGCTCTGGCGCGTGCCTCAACCCGCGCCATGATCTCCTGCACCACCGGGTCTTCCTCGAAGATCCGCACAAAGGGATCATCACTCATGTTCAGCTCCTTTTGTATCCTCAGCTTATCTTCCGGCGCAATGGGGGCGCAATGTATTGCGCCCCTACTTGTGTTGGAGCTTGATGGCGGCAACGACCGGGTCGGTATGATGCTCGGCCATGCGCCACTCAGCTTTTTGCAGGTTGACCGCGCTGTTGATGAGCGCGATATGCGTGAACGCCTGCGGATAGTTGCCGAGGACGGTCTGGCTGCGAGAGTCGATCTCTTCAGAGAAGAGGCCAAGCCGACTGGCATAGCTCAACAAGCGCTCAAAGAGCGAACGCGCCTCATCGATACGCCCCTGCATGGCGAGGTTATCGACGAGCCAGAAGGTGCAGATGGTGAACGTGCCTTCATCGCCGGCAAGGCCATCTTCGTTGGCGTAGCGATAGACGAAGCCGTTCTCATCAGTCAACTGCTCCATGATGCGATCCACGGTGGAACGCATCCGCGGGTCGTTGGGCGCAATGAAGCCGACGAGCGGCAACAAAAGATCAGCGGCGTCGAGCGCGCTGTCGTCATACGACTGCGTGAACGCGCCAATGCTGGTGTTGTAGCCATGCGACAGGATATCCGTGCGAATCTGGTCGCGGATAAGCGACCAGCGCGGCAAGTCAGCCGCCAGGTTGAGGTGCTGCGCGGCGCGGATGCCGCGATCCAGGGCGACCCAGCACATGACCTTCGAGTAAACGAAGTGGTGCAAACCACCGCGCACTTCCCAGATGCCGTTATCCGGTTCCTGCCAGTGGGCGCAGACATGCTCGACCAGGGAGCGCATCATCTCCCAGAGCGGCCCATCCAGAGTTTCGTCGTAATGCTCGAAGCCGCCTTGACGACGATAGAGGTGAATACAGTCAAGAACCTCACCAAAGACGTCAAGCTGCTTTTGCGTAGCCGCGCCATTGCCGATGCGCACCGGGCGCGAGTCGCAGTAGCCGCTCAAATGGGACAGTACCTGCTCCGGCAACTCGCGCTCGCCGCGAATACCGTACATAATGCGCAAATCTTCGCCGTTGGCATAGGAAAGATTGCGCAGCCAATGGGTGAAGGCGCGCGCCTCGTCGGTAAAGCCGAGAACATTCAGGGCATACAGCGTGAAAGTCGCGTCGCGCAGCCAGGTATAGCGATAATCCCAGTTGCGCTCTCCGCCCATGTCTTCGGGTAATGACGTGGTAGGCGCGGCAACAATCGCCCCCGTCGGCGCGTATGTCATCATCTTGAGCGTGAGCGCGCTGCGCTGTACCTGCTCGGAGTAGGAACCGTGATACGTAATGCCCGCGATCCACTGACGCCAGCAGTAGAGCGTATGCGCCAACTCGAAGTCAAAGTTGCGCCTCGGCAGATCCTCTTCGACCAGGCGGCGCGTGGCCCAGAAGTTGCGTCCCATGCCCAGCGTAAAGAAGATACGTTCTCCCTCACTCAGGCGCAACCGGATCACGATGGACGAATATTGCCCTGAATCGTCCGCTTCAACGCTCATCGAAAAGGCGCTGACGCGATAGGCTCCGACAATGCCCAGGCCAACGAACTGGTCTCCGCCGGAAATGACCGCGCCGCCGTTGTGCGGCACAAGCACGATGTCGGTGGGCGCGGTGGCATAATTCGGCGTGATCTTGAGACGCAAAGTGACGTCCAGTTCACCGTAAGTACACTCCACGCCTCGTACCAGCGAATGGCACGAGCCATCTTCGTCGGTCCAGGTATTATTGTTCAGCCCCCGGTAGGGCCACGCGCTGAGCGACTCGACGGGCATGAAATCGGTCAAGACGATTTCGCCCTTCGTACTGCTAAATCTGGTCTGGAGGACATTGCTGCCGCGCAGGTAGCGCTGCGTACCGGGGATGGTTGAGTCGGTCGGCGCGATCTGAAAAAAACCGCCGCGCTCGGCATCGAGCAGGCGGCAAAAGATGGCCGGACTATCAAAGTCGGGTAGACAGCCCCAATCTACCGCTCCATCAGGAGCTATCAGCACGACCGAATGACAATCACCAATGACCCCGTAAGAATTAATAGGTTGATAAGTGCGAGAATACATGGTCATCCTGGAACCACTTCCCTCTTGTGCTGCGTTCATGTGAACTTTATGTGAAAAAAACTAGAGGAACCACGATGTTCCTTATGTTTGATATCGACGGAAGAGGCGGCACAACAGTAACAAGAAATTAGTACCATCCAAAAAAAGATTGTCCGCTATTTCACAGTCATTCTATGATGCATAACATCAGCTTTTCGTATGATATTCCCTGGACACACAAACGGTCAGATGTTACCATACAAGAGACGAGCTTCATCGTCGAAGCAATCTATAAGGATACTATCGACATATTTTTTCAGTAATAAAGGATGC
>DATLSW010000311.1:0-6204 GCA_035533955.1 Ktedonobacteraceae bacterium
GCCACCACCAGTTGGGGAGCCAGCACGCGCCTCATCGGTGGTGTCATTATGGTGCATGGCGACAAGTCGGGGCTGATCCTGCCGCCGCGCCTCGCGCCCTATCAGACGGTGATCGTCCCCATCTGGCGCAAGGACGCGGAGCAGTCGCTGGTGATGGAGCAGATCGAGCGCGTGCAAAAGCTGCTCAAGGGCAAGGTGCGCTTTACCACCGATACCAGCGAGAACACGCCCGGCTGGAAATTCAACGAGTGGGAGATGCGCGGCGTTCCTGTACGTATGGAGATCGGCCCGCGCGACGTCGCCAACGAGAGCGTTACGCTGGTGCGCCGCGATAACCGCGCCAAAGAGCTGGTCAAGGTTGCTGCCCTGGAGGTACGTCTGCCGGAACTGCTGGAAGAGGTGCAGCGGGCTTTGTTCCAGCGCGCCGTCGCGTTCCGCGAGCAGAACACGCACTATACCGAAAGCTACGAAGAGTTCAAAGAGATCATCGCCGAGAAGCGCGGCTTCGTGCGCGTCAAGTGGGCTGGGGACAGCGCCGCCGAACTGGCGATCAAGGAAGAGACCAAAGCCACGCTGCGCGTCATTCCGCTTGACCAGCCGGAGGGAGGCGTCACCGGTAAATGCATCTACACCGGCAAACCTGCCACCTGCGAAGCCATCTTCGCCAGAGCATACTAAAGGTGTTGAGCGGATGATGCAGATTTCAGGGCAACCGCGCGGTTGCCCTGAAACCTGCATCATCCGCTCATTTTACATCGTCAGCGCCTTTTCCATTGTCCGCGCGTTGTGGCCGCGCAGGTGTTCGCGGATGGCGAGCGCCGCTGCCGCGCCTTCACCTGCCGCGCTGACCAACTGCTTTGTGCTGCCCGCGCGCACGTCGCCTGCCGCGAAGATGCCCTCGGTACTGGTCTGGAAATCGATGCCGGTCAGGATGAAGCCCTGCGCGTCAACATTGACCGCGTCCCTGAAGGAGTCGCTGTTGGGCGAGAGGCCGACGAAGAGGAACGCGCCTGGTACGTGCAATTCGCTTTGCTCGCCCGTCTGCTTATTCTTGATCACGATGGTATCGAGATGGTGATTGTTGCCTTTGAACTCGACCACTTCGGTGTTGAAGCGTATCTCTATCTCCGGCGACTCCTGCGCTTTCTCGACGGCGACTCTGTGAGCTGATAACGCTGAGCCGCGCGCCAGAATCGTCACTTTGGGCGAGAAGCGCGTCAGGAAGGCCGACTCCTCGACGGCGCTGTTGCCGCCTCCGATCACCGCGATCGCGCGGCCACGATAAAACGGGCCGTCGCAGGTGGCGCAGAAATGCACGCCCGCGCCGATGTAGTCTTCTTCGCCCGGCACACCGAGCCGTTTGTAGGTCGAGCCGGTGGCGATCAGCACGGCGTTGGCGCGATAGCGATGGCCGGAGTCGGTCTCGACGAAGTGCGCGTCCTCATCGTTGCCCACCTTCACCACGTTTTGCGCTGAAAGCAATTCCACGCCGAAGCGCCTGGCCTGCTCAATGACGCGCTCCGCGAATTCCGCGCCTGTTACGCCTTCCGGGAAGCCGGGATAGTTGTCGAGCCGTTCGGTGATGCCCGCCTGCCCGCCCAGGCCGCTGCGCTCGATCACCAGCACATCGAAGCCGTCGCGCGCGGCATAGATCGCGGCGGTCAGGGCGGTTGGGCCGCCGCCGACGATGATCAGATCGTAAAATTCGCACTTCGCCTTCGTCTCCAGGCCCAATTTTGCCGCCAGTTCGGCATTGGTCGGCTCAATCAGATGCGTTCCATCGGCAAAGACGATGGTGGGGATGGACATGCCGCCATTTTGCAGTTGCTGCACAAAGGCCATGCCCTCTTGATCTTCGTCAATGTTGATAAATTCGTAGCGGACGCGCTGTTCGCCGAGAAACTTCTTGCTGCGTTTGCAGTCGCTGCACCAGTTTGTGCCATAGAGCGTGATGTTAGATTCTGGCATAGTGTCTGTTTTCTCTTCCTGTTCATGAATGCCAATAAGCGAAGTCTCTGGGAGCAGAGCAGTCCATCCGCGCGGATGGACTGCTCTGCTCCCAGAGACTTCGCTTATACGAGATGCACTATCACTGAGGGATAGCCGGTCGCGCCGTCAGGCACGGTTCCCTGCTTGTGGTCTGTTTGCAGCGCGCCTGTGCCGTCGGTGGCGCGCGCGACGATGGCATAGCGGCCAGGAGTGACTGGCGCCCATTGATAGGACCAGAATACCCAGGAGTCTTGCGAGAGCGGCGGAGCAAGCTGCGCCTGCTGCCACGTCACGCCGCCGTCAACGCTCACTTCTACCTTCTGGATGCCGCGATTGCCGGCGAAGGCAATACCGCCGATCTCGATGCCCTGGCTGAAAGGAATGTTGCCGACCGGGCGATCAATGCGCGAGATCGTATGCAGGGGGCCGTTATACCAGCCCTGATCCGAATAGAGGCCGCCCACGAAATGATCGGTCAGTTCCACGCGCGTCAACCACTTGGGCTGTTCCTCGCCGTAGCGGCCCGGAATGAGCGCGCGCAGAGGGTAGCCGTGGCGCTGTGGCAGCGCCGTGCCGTTCATGCGCCATGCCAGCAGCGCGTCAACCGCCAGCACCTCGTCGAGCGGCAGGCTTGTATTGTAGCCATCGACGCTGTAGAGCGCGGCGAACTTCGCGCCAGAGAGCGGGCCGCCGTGCTTTTCCAGCAGCGTTTGCAGCGTCACGCCCTGCCAGACCGCGGTGCTGATCAGGTGGCCGCCAATATAATTGGCGATGCATTCCAGCGTGATAGCGCGTGAAGTCGAGGGCAGTTGTTGCAATTCGTCAAAGGTATATGAACCGGGATTGGCGACGAGTCCTGTCACTTCCAACTGCCAGAGCGCGATATTGGGGTCAGGATCGCTGGGATTCTGCGTCACCACGTAATGGTCGCTGTTGGGCGTAATCGGCGCGGTGAAGCCGTTGGTGGTGAAGGTTTGCGAACCATCATAGGTAGACTCCTGGCTCAGGAAACCTTGTATCAGGCCGAGCGTACCGCCAGCCGCGCCGAGGCCGAGGGCGGTCACGCCGACGCGCGCCAGTAATTGGCGCCGCCCTTGTACCCTCCGCGTTTGCGCGTCTTGCGCTGCCTGCTTGGGAAGCAAGGTGCGATAGGCCAGGCAGATAACCAGCCCGTAGAGACTAAAATCCGCCAGCAGAGCTAGCGCCGACACAACAATGGCCCAGTTGATGGACAGGCCGAAGAAATTCTGCCGCAGTTCGTCCCAGAACAGGATGATGCCCGCCGCCGCCATGACTACAGCCAGGACAGCCGCTGCCAGCCACTCGCGCCGCCGCGGGCGATAGCCGCGCGCGGGATACGACACGCCCGCCAGGGGCGCGTAGATCAGCCCCAGCACGGTTCCGACGCCGATCATAGCCAGCAAGGTCAACCCCAACGGCTCTATTTTGGCGTTTGAGCCGAAGGTGATCAACAGGCGTATAAACGTGTTGACGGGGATATGTTTGAGGACATAGTCGCCGAATAATTCTACAGGCGTGGGAATGCCCGCCGCCAGCCGTAAAATGCCCATCAATACTACCGCGCACAAGCTCGCCGTCAAGCCTGCTCCTAACGATGCCAGGATCATGATCAGCCAGCGCAGCGGCGCTGGCTGTCGCCGCGCTGGCGCTGCTGGCGCCTGCTCTTCAATGTTTTGCTGTGTCATGCGTACCCTCCACTGTCAGACGATGAAAGCGCTTGAATTCATTCCAGAAACCGATGATCAATGCTAGTGCCAGACCTGTAAGGACAACATAATAGACATAATCGTAGTAAGGTTGCCAGTTTACCGTCGTCGAGAACGGCGGGAAGTAGCTGATGATGGTAATACCAGTGAAATACCAGGCCGCGGCGACGGCCAGACCAGAGCCGCGCACTCTTTTGCGCGTCCACAGCGGCCCGACCAGTAGAGCGACCCAGGGCAGCAGCGCGGCAGCGTACCAGGGAAAAACGTGCGACGAAATAGCAAAGACCGCGCCGCTTAAAAGCATAATCGCCGCCTCCATGCTGATGTTTTTGAGCAGGCGCAGCACTACTACTAGCAGGGCCATTAAGCCCGCGAACATGGCCTCGGCATAATGTTGCCGCTGCACGACGTAGGCAAAATCGAGATGTGGGATGTGAAAAATCTGCCACGTCACCAATTGTATTATACCCGCGTTGCCGCCCTGTTGGCTGGCATATTTGGCGAAATAACCGTAGATATTGCCGTGTCCCAGGATATAGTAGGGCAGATAGCCGCCAATGACGGTGAGCGCGCACACGACCAGTAGCGCCCAATCTTTGCGGCGCATGACCACCACGAGCAGGAAGATGGGATAGATTTTGGTAAGCGTCGCCAGCCCGATGATAAAGCCGAGCAGGAGACGCGAGCCGCGAAAAGTGGATGTCGCGCACAAGACGGCGAGAACCATCAAGGTGATGGTGATTACATCGACGTGGCCCTGGATGGCGAACTCGACGATGGGCAGAGGACACCAGGCATAGATGATGGCGCGGCGCGGATCGTGTCCCCGGCGCGCCAGTAGCCATGCCAGCGCCCCACAGGTTGCCATGTCGAAGACCATGAAGATACCTTTGAGAAAGAACAGGTTGCTCGGCGCGAGTAGATAGCTGAGCAAGTACAGACCCTCCGCGCCCGGCGGGTAGAGCGTCGGTGTGTTACGGTAACGGCTATTATCGTAAATGAAATCGTGCAGCATGTTGAATAGCGGATTCTCCGGTGCGTACACGTAGGGGCTGTAGCCATGCAGTGTGACGCGCGCATCCCACAAATAGCGCCACGAGTCGTGCGAGAGATTCGGCGGCAGAGGCAGCAGCATGGCGCGGAAGATCAGCGCGCCCGCGAAGATCAATCCCAACTCGATCCAGCGCCAGCGGCCTGCCGTCTGCTTCGTCAAGAAGACGAAGGCGCAGCCCGCGCCATAGGGCGCGAAACAGAGCAGCCAGACGATCAAAAAGTTCTGCATTTGCGGAAAGAGCGCGATCATCGTAATATACAGCCCAATACCGATCAAGAGCAGCAGGCTAAGGATGGATACGCGCCGCCAGGGATGCTGTGCTGGCGGCGAGGAATCTGTCTCTGGCAGAGGGCGCGTCTCCCACGGCGCGTGCAGTGTCGGCATACCTACTCAACAAACCTTTCCTCAATAGCATTTTCAGAAGTATACACGCGAAACAGCGTTGTTCTTTTCAATATGATAGACGAATAAATCACCGAATAGGCATACATTCATCTTTTTGCTAGTAAATACAACAGGTTTTGACAAGCATGGGAAGCCATTGGCTTCCCATGCTTGTCAAAACCTGTTTTTACTTGTATAATAACTATGGTTTTGTTAGTAACTAACTGAATGGAGAAACTAAATGCATTTGGGATTACAGGTCCCGAGTTTTACCTGGCCCAATGGGCAGAGCCAATTGGGCGAGACTTTTGGGCAGATAGCTGAACGAGCCGATCAGGCCGGATTGTATAGCATGTGGGTGATGGATCACTTCTTTCAGATACGCAACGTTGGGCCAGCCGAAAACGAGATGCTTGAAGGTTGGAGCGCGCTAGCCTATGCCGCCGGGCGCACGAAGCGTATCAAGCTTGGTACGATGGTGACGGGCGTCACGTATCGCTATCCTGGCTTGCTGGTGAAGACGGCTACCACGCTCGACGTGCTGTCGGGCGGGCGCGCCTACTTCGGCATCGGCGCGGCCTGGAATGAAGAGGAACACAACGGCCTGGGTGTGCCGTTTCCGCCGCTGAAAGAGCGTTTCGAGCGGTTGGAAGAGACGCTGCAAATTGCCTTGCAGATGTGGGCTGGCAACGAAGAGCCGTATAATGGCAAGCACTACCAGCCTGCGCGCCTGCTCAACTCGCCGCAGTCGGTACAGAGGCCGCACCCTCCCATCCTTATCGGCGGTACGGGCGAGCAGAAGACGCTGAGACTGGTCGCCAAGTACGCTGATGCTTGCAATATCTTCGCGCGCCTGGGGAAGGATGTTCTCCAGCACAAATTTGATGTGTTACGCGAGCATTGCGCGTCCGTTGGTCGTCCCTACGAGGCCATTGAGAAGACGACGCTCGATAGCTTCGCTCTGACGCGCGATGGACGCGAGGGTTCTATGACTCCGAGCGCGGTTCTCGATACCTTCGCTGAACTGGCGGAGATGGGCGTTGACCAGGC
>DATLSW010000312.1:0-2704 GCA_035533955.1 Ktedonobacteraceae bacterium
ATTCTGTGAGTTTTGTTGCTGCGCAAACTCCGTCTCCTGGCGGATCAAGGTTCGCGCAATATCGTTTGCCAGGGCCGCCGCTCGCTTCGGGTCAGGATCAAGCACCACCACCTGAAACAATTGCGTATTCAGCGTCGGCGCGGATGACGCCTCCTTCGCTACCATCCCGGCTGTCATACCTGGGTAATGCGAGGCGACTTCGCTCAAAACAGGGCCGCTGTTCGCCAGTTCCGCTTCCGTCTGTACCAGCTGATCGCTTGCCAGTAAGTTCGTGTAATCGGTCTGGCTATTGCTCGAACTGCTTGCTGTCACCTGTACCAGCGCCGTCGCTTGATAGAGCGGCGTCGTCAATTTGCTGACGATCAGTGTTCCCAGGCCGACCAGGAGAAAACACCCAAGAATCAGTTTCCATTGCTTGAGTAATACTGTCCAGTAGTATTCCAATGTCATACGCTACCATCCTCCCACAACTTCTATCGCCCGCGCGCGAGCACAACCTCGCTCACCGTCTTCAAGAGAATAAATAAATCCAATGTCAATGATCGGTGCTTTATATAGTAAAGATCGTATTGCACCTTATTCAGCGCATCCTCCGTCGAACTGGCGTAAGGATATTTCACCTGCGCCCAGCCAGTCAGCCCAGGCTTCACACTCAAGCGAAAGCGATACAAAGGAATGCTCTGCTCCAGTTCCTCGACAAAGATTTGCCGCTCCGGGCGCGGCCCAATTACGCTCATCTCGCCCCGCAAAATATTCAAAACCTGCGGCAACTCGTCCAGGTGCGTCGCGCGCAGAAAGCGACCCACGCGCGTCACTCGCGCATCGTCCTCGAGGGCATAGCGCGCGCTGCCCGCGCCTTCAGCATCAGCACACATAGAACGAAACTTGAGGATGCAAAACGGCCTGCCGCGCAGACCAACGCGCTCCTGACTATAAAATATCGGCCCCCGCGAATCCAGAGAGATCAACAGCGCCAGCGCCGGCAGTATGAGCAGCAGCGCCACCGCGCCCAGCACGCCCAGGCTCATATCAACGATCTTCTGCCAGCAGAGATACCACGGCGTAAGCGCGCGCTCTAACGGCAGCACGCCATACCATTGATCGCCGATATATTGCACAGGAATCTTGCCCGTCAGACGCTCATAAACCACCGCCATCGGCAACACCGCGATGCCCAACTGCGCCGCCGCGATGACTTCCTGGTACAAGGAAGGGTTTACAACGTTATCAAAGGCCACGATAATCGTATCAATGAGATCGTTTTTGACCAGGAAGCGTAGGGGCCGATTGATCACGCCAGCATCCTCACCCACGCCCACATCCTCGCCAGCATCCGTTTCGCCGCGCTCGTTGATAGAGCCGAGCAACTGCATTGTCGGCCGTTGCGCCCGCCGCAGCGTCTCGCCGATGACCTCGCCCGCCGCGTTGACGCCGACGATCACGGTGCGCGGGCGGAACGGGGGCAGGCGCATCAGTTCAAACAGCAGCACGCGCCACACGCACAACAACGGCAGCGCCAGGACGAAGAAAAGACTTTCCAACCAGAACGAACGGGTCACGGCCAGCCCGAAATACAGCCATCCCAGGCCGCTCCACACCACAAGCATCACAACAAGCGCCAGCAACGTGCGCCAGACGCTGGCAAAGCGATCGGCCGCGTAGACCATTTCCTGAGCGCGCGTCAGGTTGAGTGCGACGTTCCAGGAAAAGAGGGCCAGCACGATCCAGCTCAGCTTCGCGTTCCAGGCAGGCAATCCTGCGCTATAAAGAGAAGAACGCCACCCCAGGTCGGCGTGCAGCGCCAGCCAGAGGAGGAGAACCAGCAGAGAAACCACCAGCAGCGTATCGCCCGCCAGCAGTGTGGTGCGCCATAGCGCCGTGCGTGGTGTACGGCGCGCGCGGGCGGATGAGCGCGCGGCGTTTTCTGGAACACGTTGCGCCACCTGCGCTTCCGCCTCAAACCGAAAACCGGTCTCTATCGCTGTATCAACGGCAGCAACGCCGCTCCCGCTGGCCGGAAGCGAATGCCCGATGCTCGCGTTCGCCGGGCGGCGCGCGGCATCACGGTTGAGATTGGGCTGCATAGCGCATTATCCTCCTCCTTTTCCACCTCTTCCTTCTATGCAGGAGTCTCCGCCCGTAGGGGCGCAGGCTTGCCCGCGCTCCTACGGATCTTGTAGAAGTTCTAAGTTCAGTATACTGAGGGATCGCAAGATAGCGAAACGCAGTAGTACTTTGCGCGAAGTTATGGGAAATGACGTCCATAGCGTAAATCTGGTATAATTATCACTAAACGCATCAGTGGGCCGGGTCATGCAAGAAACAGAGGAATAGCAACCATGTTGAGTACGCAATCATCTCTCTCATCTGAGATACTTGCACGCGCCAGAGAAAGCGAGGAGCCGCCAGCGGACTGGCTTGTCCTGCCGCTCAAGCGCGGCAAAGTGGCCTGGGGCATCGTCGGCTGGCTCATCGGCTTTGCGACGGGGACGCTGCTCTTCGCGGGCTTAGCCGTCGCAACCATCCCCTCCAACTATCACAGCGTCATTGGAGCCATCGTGACGACCATTCTCCTGGGCATCCTGGCGTTCGTCGCCATCGGCAGCGCCTGGACTGCCGTCAGCGACATGCTGCGCCTGCGTGACGCGCGCCGCCACGTTATCATCATTACGCGGGAAGATTTCGTGAAGCAGGAAGGCGACAG
>DATLSW010000313.1:0-15932 GCA_035533955.1 Ktedonobacteraceae bacterium
ACCGGAGGTTTTGGGCATGTGTATTTAGCGGTTGAATTGAACTCCAATCAGCAATATGCTCTCAAAGAATACTTCGTTGCTGGTTCGAACGGGCAGGCGCAATTACAGCATGAAGCCAACGTTCTCAACCAGTTGCACCATCCCAACCTACCAGGGTTTCAGGAAGCCTTCAGCGAACACGGTCACTACTTTGTCGTTTTGAGTTATATCGAGGGCAACGACCTGACCGATCTGATCCGTATAGCTCGTCAAAAAAACGAGGCCATTCCGTTGTCACTGATTCTGGGTTGGATGCTCTCGATTTGCGATGCCGTTCACTTCCTGCACAGCCACCAGCCGCCGCTGATTCATCGCGACATCAAACCAGACAACATTCGCATCATACCCAATGGCACGGCTGTGCTGGTTGACCTGGGCAATGCGAAAGCCGCTGCCGATGGCGCGCGTACCCTTTTTTTTATCAGGCATCAGGGGACACCCGGCTACGCGCCGCAGGAACAGTACCCCGGCGGCACTGGCACGACCACGCGCTCAGATATTTACGCGCTGGGCGGCACGCTCTATTTTGCACTGACCACACACGAGCCGCCCAATGTCTCGGTACGCGCGCAGTCAGCGCAGCAAGGTTTGCCCGATCTGCCTTCTTTACAGGAACAACTGGCGAATAATCCCCCGGACGAGGCCGATACCAATGCTGTGCGTCAATTCAGAGCGAGCGGTCAGCAAAATCGACAGGGCAAAGCCTGGCCCCGCCATAATCGTCACCTGGCGCAGCTTGGCACGTTGCCGCCGGCGTTGCTCGATCAACTGAACCGCGTGATTGCGCGAGCAATGGCAATGAGGGCCAGAGATCGCTACGCAACCGTCGCCGAATTTGGTGAAGATCTCAAAAGGGTGATGGCAGGACTGCCGGCATCGACGTTGCCTGCTTCACCTGCACACCGTGTGGTCGATCCTAACAGCACGCAGCCCGATCTGCCATTGTTGGTTGAAGCGTTTCAGGAAGCCAGAGAACACGCCGCTGCCTCTGCTGTTGCGAATCCAGGCATACCAGCCGTGCCGCCGCCACTTGCGCAGCCCGCCGCGAGCGCAAGCTGCCCGCGCTGTAATGCTCCTATTATTCCCGGATCTTCCTTCTGCCCGCACTGCGGTTCGGTATTGCTGCCGCAAGAGAAAAAACAGAGTTCTTCTGAAGCTTCCGTCACGGTAGTGCGCCAGCCGACGCCGCCGCCACCGGGCAGAGAGACAAAGCGCGATATCGCTCTGGAAAGCACGATAGCCATGCGGCCACAACGACAGGCGGCGATCCAGACACGCCCTGCGCCTGATTCGGAGGTGGCTCCGCTGCATTTATCCTCATCAGCCAATCGCGGCGTTGTGCAGCAGTCGGGTTCCGTAAAGCCGCCGGGGCTTCAACTCCCATCCTCTCCGGCCGCGGGAGGAACAAGCCGACAATCGCGTCAATCTGGCAATGCACCCACACGACCGGGATTGCTACTGGCGCTTATTCTGGTAACAGTACTCGTCGTGATCCTGATCGTTCTTATGATTATCTTGCTTATCAGCCACAGCCATACTGGTAATCATACAGCCTGGCAATTCATCGGCAGAGAGGTGGCATCGTATGGAGAGGGAAATGTCTCTGGCTTCCTTACTTCCTCCGCTACGTCTTTTGCTGCTGGGATATGGGCATGTCGCTCAGGCGCTTTTGCCGCTCCTGGCACAGCGTAGCGAGTGGTTGGGTCGCGAACTTGGTGTCCGCCCCTTGATCAGCGGCATCGGCACGCGCCGCCAGGGCTACATTGTTCATCCCACGGGCATCAGTCCTGTGTTGCTCGCGCAGGAAACTGACGTGTTCCGACGACTTGGCGAAGCGGGAAGATCGGTTGACACTGCCGCGGCATTCATTGACGCCGGAGCCGCTGCCGGAGCTTCTATCCTCATTGAACTGACAACGCTGAATCCTCACGATGGACAGCCCGCTCTTTCTTCTCTTCGTCAGGCGCTTGCAGCAGGCATGGACGTCATCACCGCCAACAAAGGTCCCATTGCTCATGCTCAGTTCGAGTTACAGGCGCTAGCCCAGCGCCAGCAGCGCCACTTCCGTTTTGAGTCAACCGTCATGGATGGTCTGCCGGTGATCAACCTGGCCGAATTCACACTGCCAGGAGCCAATATCCGCTCGTTTCGCGCCCTGCTCAACAGCACCAGCAGCCTGGTATTGAGCATGATCGAGCAAGGCCATACACTCGACGAGGCTATACGCGCAGCGCAGCGTAAAGGTGTAGCGGAAGCTGATCCCTGGTATGATCTTGATGGTTGGGACGCCGCTATGAAAACAACGATCCTGGCGAATACTCTGCTGGAAGGACGCATCACACCACAGAAGGTAGCGCGCGTGGGCATTCGCGATCTCGCTCTTGATGATATTTGCGCCTCGGCTCTGGCCGGAACCCCTATCCGTCTGGTGGCCGAGGCGCGGCGCAGGCACGGTCTGATCGTTGCCGAGGTGCATCCACAACGGCTCGCGCACGACGATGTTTTACGCTTCGCCACTGGCACAAGCGGGATTCTTTCGTTAGAGACGGAAGCAATGGGTACAATTACGCTGATCGAACATGATCCAACCGTTCTGCAAACAGCCTACGGCGTGTTTAGCGACCTGGTCACGATATTGCGGCAGAAAGCGTAATATTTTTTGAGTTTGTGAACGAAGGGAAAGTCCAATCGCCTCTCTGCACGACCCACCAGGCGGCTCGCGATGGGGATGTGCAGCAGAATAACGCTGATCACGGTAGCTCCGCCAGCCGTTAAGATATACATGATAAGAACGCGAATAGCTACAAACCAGGTTTTGGGCAGCGCCAGAACGAGATACTTCATCAATTCATTCAAAATGAGGACATGGATAAGATAGATGCCAAATGATGCGTCCGCTAAGATATGCCAGATATAATAGCTTTTGGGAGGGTGCTCCTGGTTTAACTTATTGGCCCAGCGCGAGGATAGCCAGAGGACAAACAGGACAAAAGCTACGCTGTAAAAGACCATCATTGGCTGTAAAACGGACTGAGCGTAGCCGATCTCTTCGTGATAGACATCGACCTGGACGGTATTGTGTACCAATACAGCGATCACTACGAGCAGGAATGCGCCTGCGATGGGCTTTCCATGACGGAGCAAAAAAGAGCGTACCTGCTGGAAGTAGAGCGCGACATAACCGCCCAGGATAAAATAGAACTGGTAGACCAGAATAAAGCTGTCTTGATATTTCGCGACGAAATACCAGAAGCCATGCAATTGCACTTTCGGCGCTTGTAACAGATGAAAATCCACGTAGAACAGGGCAAGCTGAAGGATACCACTTATGCTGAGGACAATCCAGGGATGATTCCTACAGTAGCGTAAAAAGAGCAGAAACACTGGTAAGAGCATATAAAATTCGATCGAGAGCAGGACATAATACAACTGATATGAAGCTTGACCAGTGGGAATATCGATGAGTGAATCGTGGAGAAATGCCCCCCACGATATCCCAGGATGATTAGCCCAGACGTAGATCAGGCTCCAGATAACATAGGGAAACACCACTCCCAGGCCACGCTTCAGCCAGAACTGCTTCAGCGAGAAAGTTCTGCCGAAATAGACATAGGCCAGGGCAAAAGCTGTAATGAAGATGAAAACCTCTCTGGTATAATGCAGCGCAACGGCGAGCGCATATTGAATCTGAACCCCTAGCTCGTTCTGATTAAGAAAGGCCGTATTCGTAAGTACATGCACGCCAACTACGCTGAGCGCCGTAAAAGCGCGGAGAGGATCTATTTCGTAGACGTGTGGACGCCTGGATTGTTCTATCGCCAACTAATTCCTCAATTTTTCAATGGAAAACTATAAATGTTAAGCCGTATCGTGGCAGGGTTGAGAAACCCGCGCTTGCTCGCGCATATGCAGAAGACGCCGTTGAATTTTCCCGGTGCGGTTCTTGGGTAACTCCTCTACAACGATGAAGTCAACTGGAACCTTCTGTGAGCTGAGTAGACGGGTTGCATGCTGGCGCAGCTCCTGAGCGGTTTGTTCATCCCAATTCTCGCGCACAACGAGATAGGCGACCGGCTGCTCACCATAGATTGGGTCTGGTCTCCCAACCGCCGCGGCTTCTCGCACCGCAGGATAGGTAAGCAGAGCCTCTTCGATTTCACGCGGCGCAATATTTTCACCTCCGCGATTAATCACCTCGCGCAGGCGACCCTTGATAAACAGATAACCATCCGCGTCGAGATAGCCCAGGTCACCGGTACGAAACCAGCCGTCCTGAAACGACTCTTTGCTCTCGTTCTCGTAATAAGCGTCGATGACACCTGGCCCCGCGACACATATTTCACCAATTTCCCCGGCACTCACTTCATGCAGCTCTTCGGCTTTTTCCCCCGATCGTGGATAACAAATCCGCAGCGCCACGCCGACAGGCAGGCCAGTCGATCCTGGCTTACGTATCCCTGGTGGAATGGGGTTAGCCACTATTTGACTGGCTGCTTCAGATAAGCCGTAGGTCTCGATCACCGGAATGCCAAAACGCGCTTCAAAAGCGAGCATATCCGCCGCGGGCAGCGACGCCGAGCCGGTGCGCATAAAACGCAGCGCGCCAGGTAGAAACGTCGGTCGATCTGTTTCTAATAACATGGCAACAATTGTTGGTACAAGGCTTGCCCAGGTGATATCATAGTGTTCAACCCACAACCAGAAGTGGCTGCGACTGAAGCGCCGGGCAATGACTACTGTACCTCCGGCCAGCAGTGAGGCGCACAGGCTCACGACAGGCGCATTGACATGCGAAAATGGGAGAACGGTCAGGCCGCGATCGCTGGCGGAAAGGCTGTGGCTGTCACGCACATGCTCAGCCGTCCAGGCGACTTGCTGTTCGGTCAGCGCCACGTACTTTGGCTCTCCAGTCGTTCCAGACGTGGTCAGATACACCCGTCCTTCGACCGGCTCCATTGAGATTTGTGAGGTTGCCTGCGCGATCAGCGTTTCGCAGACAGGTTGGGAGAGAACGGTGGCTTGAGGACAGCCGAAACTCTCGGCATCTTCAGCTCGTTCTACACACAGCACATCTGGCCGATGCCTCTTCGCGGTCCTGGATTTTTCTTCATCTGAGGCATTCGGCGAAACTGGAATCAGGTGGTGTCCTCCACTTAACGCGCTCAGCCATAGCACAGCGCTGGCGATGCCGCCGGGGAATGCGAGTATCACATGGCGCGGAGCCGCGCCGAGAAGCTGGCGCTGCGCATTCACACCCGCCAATACCTGTGCGTAGCTGAGTTTGTATCCTGTCTCTGCTTCAACAATAGCGGGCGCGTCCGGTTGCAACTCTGCCCACTGTAGCAGGCTCTTATACAAAGAGCCGGGGTTACTCTGGCTGTTTATCTTCGTGAGTCCTTCCATGTTTAGCATGTATGACATGCTAGCATAGGTTGCTGAAAAATTGCTGAATCTTGGAACCGTCGTGTTATACTAAGCTAAATACTTCTGAAAATTCAGCAAATTTTCAGGGTGCTTTGCTATAAGTAGTATGTCTACTTCTACAGTAGATGCGTTTGAAGGAATGAAAACGATGCCCACAATGAATGAAGGGAACAAACAACCAACCGTCTTGATCGTCGATGATGAGCCGCAGATTGTCGATTTTCTGCAAATGGGCTTTTCCTACGAGGGATTTCATGTGCTGGTCGCGACCAATGGACCAGACGCCATCCGCAAAGCCACCGAATCTGAGCCAGGTATCATCATTCTTGATGTGATGCTGCCCGGCTTAAACGGCTTAGAAGTCACACGCCAGCTACGTCGTACCCATAATGTACCGATTATTATGCTCACGGCGCGAGATGAAATCGACGACCTGGTGGCTGGCCTCAATGTGGGAGCAGACGATTATGTCACCAAGCCGTTTGCTTTTCGCGAATTGATGGCGCGTACTCGCGCCCTGCTGCGCCGCAACGGCAATAATACCGCGGATACGCTTTCTTTTTACGATATTACGCTCGATCGCGGCACGCGCGTCGTGGCACGCAACGATCACCCTGTCGAATTGACGCCGCGTGAATTTGATCTCTTAGAACTGTTCTTAATGAATCCGCGGCAGGTTCTTTCGCGCGATATCATTCTATCGCGGGTTTGGGGCTACGATTATAGTGGAGACGATAACATCATTGAAGTGTACATTCGTCATTTACGCGAAAAACTCCATGATAATCCGCCGCAATTGATTCAAACGGTACGAGGGGTGGGATATTCCCTTCGCAGATGAGGCAGAGAGATGCGGAAAGAGAGACGTTTCAGCAGACTGACCAGGCACATTCCGATCCGTTGGCGCTTGACTTTGATTTCTTTAGGCGTACTCATGCTGCTGTTAAGCGTGTTAAGTGTGACTATTTCGCTCTTTGCGAATCATAATCTCCTGATGAATGAAGTCACTGTATTGCATAATGAAGCTCGACTGGCGGCCAATGGCATCCCAAACCGCTCTTTCGGTCTGGCGCAGTTCTCTTACCCTCCGCCCGGTACCCCGCCACCTTACTTCAGGATGACGGCGACTACCCTGGCCTACAGGCTTGCTACTCCCAGTACAAACGCGGCTATTCTCTCAGCGAACGGTTCCTCTTTGATACCCGGCGGCATCTTTCCCTTTATTGCGCCAGCGGTTACTCTTCCAGCAGACCAGGTACAGCAAACACTGGCGCTCAATGAGAATGACACAAATTATGTGTTGGCAAACGATGCGCGGGGAGACCGCCAGTTGATCGTTCTTATCCCGTTAGTGAACAATCATCATACTGTCGGGATTCTCCAGATCAGTACTCCTACTGCTCCCATCGATAACTTTCTCAGCGCCTTACGCTTTCTGCTCTTTCTTGGCATGGCGGCTACGCTCATTCTCGCAACGGCTATCACCTTTGCGCTGGTGGGCGTCGCTTTACGCCCACTAGTTGACATTGAGCGTACCAGCCGTCGTATTGCCAGAGGCGCGCTTTCAATGCGTATCAATCCGCCTTTTACAAATGATGAGATTGGGCGATTGGCAATCTCTTTCAACAGCATGGTTGCGCAACTTGAGGCTGCATTCCGCCGCCAGAAGCGGTTTGTCGCGGATGCTTCTCACGAGTTGCGTACCCCTTTGACGGCTTTAAGCGGCAGTTTAGAAATGCTGTTGATCGGTGCGGACCAGGGAAACGCTGAGGCATCGCGGCGTCTGACGCATGGAATGTATGCTGAAGTACAACGAATGCACCGACTCGTCGAGGACCTGCTGGTTTTAACGCGGTTGGACGAAGGGAAGATCGTTTTGCGCGAAGATAACATTCAAATAGACGCCGTGATTCGGATGGTTTATGATCAGGCGCAGCATCTCGCGTGTGGTCAGGAACTTCGTTATCATGTTGACACGGGTCTTCCTCCTGTACGCGCTGATAAAGATAGATTACAGCAGGTTTTACTCAATATCGTCGATAACGCGCTGAAATTCACTCCTTCAACCGGTCGCGTTGAAATCCTCGCCTCTTGCGACGAGCAGAAAGGTGTCGTGATAGCGGTACGCGATACCGGCCAGGGCATTCCGCAGGAAGCAGTCTCCCATATCTTTGAGCGTTTTTATAGAGCTGATCCATCGCGCAGTCGCTTGCCCCAACAAAGCGGAGGCAGTGGTCTGGGCCTGGCTATTGCGAAGGAACTGATAGAGGTGCAGGGAGGAAACATTACTATCACTAGCGTCCAGGGCGAAGGTACTATTGTCGCTGTTCGTTTCCCGGCAGCTAGCAACTTGCTAGAGCCGGCGCAACTGGTGGAGAAAAAGAGCTGAATGTTGTCCAGTTGCGCTCGCTCAGGTATTTCCAGCCGCCATCCGCGAGGATAACCACAAGTTTTCCACTTTGCATCGTCTCGGCGATACGCAAAGCGGCATCGAGAACCGCGCCGCTGGAAGGCCCGGCGAAGATTCCGGCGCGTTCCTTCAACTCGAGAGTGCGTTGCCACGCTTGTTGACTGGATACGTACATTCGCTCATCCAGGATCGTTTGATCAAGTACAGGCGGCACAAAACCGTCGGCGAGGTTTCGCAGTCCGGGGATGCTATGCCCCTGCACCGGTTCCACTGCAGCCAGGCGAATAGCAGGGTTATGCACTTTCAAGCGGCGACCGATGCCGGTGAGCGTCCCGCCCGTACCAAGCCCTGCGACGAGAACATCCAGATCGGGCATGTCGCGCACAATCTCCACCGCCGTTGTTTCATAGTGCGCCATAGCGTTCGTCTCGTTGCCATACTGATAGAGCATGACATAGCGTTTCTCCCGTTCAATCAGTTCCTGCGCCAGGCGTATAGCTCCGTTACTGCCAGCCGCTCCAGGAGATGTGATGACAGTAGCTCCATAGAGTTCGAGCATTCTGCGCTTATCCTGCGTTCCCTTGTCGGATACGACCGCAGTGAATGGATAGCCTTTCATGGTAGCAGCCAGCGCCAGCGCGATGCCGGTATTACCGCTGGTAGGCTCCAGTAATATTGAGTCTGGTTTAAGTAAGCCCCGCGCCTCGGCCTGTTCAATCATTCTTTTGGCAATGCGATCTTTAATGCTTCCTGAAGGATTCATACCCTCCATTTTTGCGAATAGTCGCACTCCCGAACGCGGGCTAAAGCTTTCCAGTTCAATCAGCGGGGTATTGCCAATCGTTTCCAGCACATTACGATAATACATAGCGTTTTGCTCCTTGCTTCATGCTGACTATTCATAAAATCCTCTTTCTTAATGCAAGCGTGTCATATGTTGCTGAAATTTCGCTGAATCGACGAAATAGTGTAATCGTTCAGGGCAATCCCTCGCTTCCTCGCGGGTGGCGACGTGGTGGCGCAATTCATTGCGCCGCCACGTCGCTTGACTGTGTTTTCTACAACGCTTGCTTGCCTACATCTATTTCATCCCATCCCTCGCGGTTGCTTTGACTTTTCTACAAATCAGGTTTAGAATGGGGGGGCATCAGATCTGAAAAGCTCTGTCTACGAGCATGATGCTTTTGTCGCGACAGATATTATAAGGAGGTCTGGATGGCTATCAATTGCCCTGAATGCTCATTCGTTAATCCCGATAATTCGACGTTTTGCGTGAAGTGCGGGAGTCGGTTGCCGCAGGTAAACCCTGCCGGGCAGTATAACACCGGCATGACGAGCGCCCCGACCTATTTCACCCCGCCACAGAACGCTCCTGATCCTGCTTCTTCGTATAATCCGCCATCACCAACATTACCGCCCTATCCCGCTCCACCTACGTCCTATCCCCCTCCAGGAGCGCCAACTGGGGGTACACAATGGTCTCCTCTGACTATTGCTCCTCCGCCGCCAACGACCCAGATGGGAACGGGGCAGGGACTCGCCTCCTTTCGGCGTGCGTTCGCTGGCAGAGGCACGCTCATCATGCACTTTTCCTGGTTGCTCACCGGCAACAATGCCTATACCCAATCCGGCGCGATCAATTCGAGTGTCGTCAGTATCTTGCGCCAGCGTTCTATGGTAGGAACAACTATCGCCCAGGAAAAATTGATGGAACGCGGTATTGCCATGGAGGAGCGCGAATATATCGTAGCGCGCCGCGGCATCACTACCGTCTTCACCTATGTCGCGCCTGCCGGACCTGAACTGTACATTTCGCGGGCAACTACTGCTCTTCCGCCCATCAGTTATATCCGAGTGGGTATTCTGGCCCTGCTCGCGGCGCTGATGATCATTGGCTTGATACAGCCTGGGCTTGCTGGCCCTTCGGCGTATGGCGTCGTTGGCATGAGTTCCTTTGCCATCCTGCTCTATGCGCTAAGTTATCCTATCGCCATCTTCCTGGTCGTTATGTTGATCGCCTCGTTCGTCTACTGGCTGGTCGAGAACGATTTCCTGGTCTACCTGCGCGCGAACTCGCTGAACGATTTCCAGCTTGACGATATCGCCATGCTGGAGAAAATGATCGATGACACGGTGCGCGAGGCCGTAAAACAGGTCGGCCTCGACGAGAGCAAAATCACCTCGCCCCAGATGGTGCAGGGCTTCCGCCCCAGAACGCACATTCGCCGTATTTAGTCTTCTAATGCCAGAGAAAACCTATCGCCCACGCGGGAGGCAGGTTTTCTCTGGCATCAAACACTCCTACGACGCTGTCACAGTGAGCGTATATGGGTTGCTCTGCTGTCCCGTGCCATCAACAACGATCAACGTCACTGTATAGGTCTGCCCCGTTGCGCTATAGGTATAGTATTCTTGCTGATTGCCGTTCTGAACAGCATTGCCGTCGCCAAAATCCCACATATACTGGCTGATTGATGTACTGGGATCGGCGGACGACCCAGAAGCGTCAAAGAGGAATTCACCGTAACCGTAGTAGGTAAAGGTGAACGAGGCGACTGGCAGAGGTGGATTCACCTGCACTGAGGTCGAGGCGCTGCTGGTTTGACCGAGCGCGTCTGTGACGGTGACAGTGACGGTGAACGAGCCATTTTGCTGGTAGCTATGGTTAACGTTTGCTCCAGCCGCGGTCGCGCCGTCGCCAAAATCCCAGGAATAGGTCAGGCCGCGACCGGTGGCGTTGGCTGAAAAGGCGGTGGCGCTGTTTATGAGCAGCGTGGTGGACGACAACGGTGATAAATGTACCGTCGGATGTGGATAGCCGAGCGTTATGCCCCGCTGCGCTGCCCACTGTACCCAGTACAGACCGCCAGCCATCAACGCCACGATCAGGATAATGAGCAGCGTGTAGGTCAGTCGCCGCACCAGATTGCCCGTACCCGGTTGCTGCGCGCTCTGACCAGGCGGCGCGTTCTGATATATGGTGGATGGTTGCATTATAGCCTACCTCCTGGCATGGATGGCCCATAATAGGACGGGACTGGCGGAGTCACTGGATTCGGCGCAACTGGAGCAGCCAGCGCGCCGCTGCTGGGATCGCGGCGGAGAGCAGTGGCGCACGCGATGATGATCAGCAGGCACGGCGCTGCTACCAGCGCTGTTGAGAGAATATCCCTGACGCGCAGGTTGACGGCATAGGTGATAGTCTGGTTAAAGCCGACCAGAATGCCTCCGCCGACGGCCGCGATAATCGCGAGCAAGATCATCCAGAGCAGCGCCGCGTAGATCATGCTGCGCGTGCTGCTGCGCTGCGAGCCGCGGGGTAGCCTGCTGATCCGATCCAGCAACAGGTAGAGGGGAGCGGCAACTGCTCTGAATGGGAGAGCCAGCGCGCGGAATATGTGACTCACGACGGGTTGCAGCGGACTGACCTGATAGAGTCCGCCGAGGCCGGCAATGACCGCGCCACCCAGTAACGCCCCCAGGATGACTTCAAACGCCCCGGCGCCTGCCGTTTGCGTGATCGTCTCTGATCCATTCGTTCCAGCACTCGAAGTCAAGGTACTCGTAATCGTGCTGAGCGGCACGAGCAGCAGCATTATGGCGGCGAACGGCGCTGCCGCCAGCGCCCCTTGCACTGCTCCAGCCCCAGACCCGCGCGCTCTTCCCCATGCCGCGCTCACCCTGCCACCCAGGAACAGACTCAGGATGGGGATAGCCAGCAACAGGTGTAGCCAGGGAGAAAGCGGCGGCGTTGTGCCAAAAAGTGAGAAGGATGCATGCGTCCCGTGAATATAGAAGCACTGATTAGCTTGCGGATTCGAGACTGTGATCGGCGCGCCCAGCGCGAACAGAAGCAGATCAATCGCATAAAATGGTCCTTGAGCAAGACTCCAGAGCATGACTGACTGCCAATTCTGCGTAACCACGCAGGTTGCTTGCGATACGAGTGGTACAGCATATGAGCTATAAGCCATGAAGCTGAAAATCGTGGCAATAGCCAATGCGGTAGCCAGACCCGCGGATGCCAATCCTCCCGCGAGCATCCCTGACATCTGCGGTCGGTTGGTGGTATGCAGCAGGCGAAACAGAGATTGCCGCCAGTGACCTTGCGCTACCTTGAGCGTCGCGCCCAATAAGCCGAACAACGCGCCCCACAACACGCCGAAAAACAGCAGCGTGGCTGTATCTATGCTCATGGTATAGGCTGAGGCAGTTGACGTTACAACGGTGCTGCACACCTCTGCTCCATTAGGGCCAGATGTTGGGACGCATCCGTTAACCGCCAGGCTGGACAAAAGGAGCAGTATGGCATAAGGGATGGCAAGCAACATACCACGCCAGAGACTAGAGCGCATATTCTGTTGAAAATCCGTGCTGGCGGCGATATATCCGCCCATTACCAGGAAAAATGCCGGGATGATCAACAGGGCGCTGAATGGAGCTATGTAAGAAGTATTGGAGAAGGAATTGCTATTGGTATACACGTAATGTATCCCTGCCCCCTGTATCACGATAAAGAATTGCAGACTATCGCGGAACAGATCGTGTAGCGGCACAATACCTATAGAATAGTCAATCAGGTCTTCTCCTGCCCAGGGATAGCTCGCATTGCCCAAATGCGGCGCGATGGCGTGAGCAATTGCCAGAAACGCTCCGCAGGCCGGCACGCCAGCAGCGACCGCGACAATGCTGCCGAGGATCACACCGAAAAGCGGATTCGTTGCCAGCGTGGGACCAAAGATCTGCACAAGCCAGCGCTGTGTGGAGCTTTGAGGCATAACCACAGCCTGTCTCTGTGGTGCTGGTATCGTACTCGATTGCCCTGTTGGCGGATAAGACGAATAGGGTAAATTGCTGCCAGGATACACTTCTGGATATGGTGGATATTGCGGGTTACTGGCCGACGATACGCTGGGATAAGAAGGGTAGGAGGGACTGCTCGTCGGCATGAATGGAGCCGAGGAATATTGCGGACTGCTGATCGGCGCAGACTGCACTGTCGGAGAACCTGGATATTGCGGGAAACTGGTTGCCCCCGCGGGGTATTGCGGACTACTTCCAGCTATTGCAGGAGGATCATTTGGTCCAGTTCCGGTTGTACGCAATAATTGAGTGGGATCGAACGTGCCGACTGGCCGCGGCGGCGCTTGAGGCTGGGGTACGCTCGCCTCCAGCGACGCTACCCTTATGCCACAGCTATTACAAAATAAAGAATCATCCGGCAGCTTTGTGCCGCACTGACGACAAAACATCTGAACGCCTCCTCACTGTTATTCCAGGCTATCATCTTCTCTTGGACTCAAATGATAAAGCGAATGATCCATAAATATTCTCTAGTATAACAGAAGATAAATGCTATGTTCAAGATATTACTGACTCTTGAGCAGATAATGGAATGCGAGGATACATATTTTGCGCAAGCGAGGCGCAAATGCGAGGAGCGTTTTCCTATCCGTCCCGTTGGGTGCAATGTATTGCGCTTCCACATGCTATAATGGTCAGTACTATAGTGTGAAAAGCGAGGATACCTATGAGCAAGTGGTCTTATACAAAAGGTCTGCACGATCTTGGCAACTCTCTCTACGCTTATTTACAACCTGACGGCTCCTGGGGATGGAGCAATGCCGGCATTATCACCGATGGCGGGGCTTCGCTGCTGATCGATACGCTCTACGATCTCAAACTGACGCGGGAGATGCTCGACACGATGCGGCGCTCGATCCCGGCTGCGCAGCATATTGACACCGTCGTCAACACGCACGCCAACGGCGATCACTGCTATGGCAACCAGCTTGTGGCCGACGCGCAGATCATTGCCTCCAAAAATACCGCCGCGGAGATGGCGGAAGTCTCACCGCAGCAAATGGCAATGATGTTGAAGAATGCGCCGCAGTTAGGTATGATTGGAGCATTCGTGACGCACGCTTTCGGCGCGTTCGACTTTGAGGGCATCACCGTCACGCTGCCTACAACGACTTTCGAGGGATCACTGACCTTGCAGGTGGGCAACAAAACCGTGAACCTGTACGAAGTCGGCCCGGCGCACACGCGCGGCGATACGCTCGTTCACGTTCCCGGCGACAAGACCATCTTCACCGGCGATATCCTCTTCATCGGCGGCCATCCTATCATGTGGGCCGGCCCAACGCGCAACTGGCTCAACGCGCTCGATCTGATCCTTTCGCTGGACGTCGAAACCATCGTCCCTGGACACGGCCCCATCACCGATAAGCAGGGCGTGACCGAACTCAAGGGCTACTTCGAATACGTCTACGACGAAACGCGCAAACGTTACGAGGCTGGAATGTCAGCGCACGACGCCGCCAGAGACATCCCACTCGACAAGTACGCTTCCTGGTCAGACGGCGAGCGCATCGTCGTCAACGTGCTGTCAATCTACCGCGAATTGAGCGGTGATACAGAACGTCCGCCTGCTCCTGCCCTATTCGCCCAGATGGCCCCGTTCGCGATGGAAGCGCGCTAACGCTCCTGCGCCTCTTTCGCCTGAAGAACAATGATCGATGTTACATGCTCAGCAAATGACGACTCAAATTACAGAATTTCTTATTTCCACATCTCGCCGATCGATTGGCGCACTCGGCCCAGCCAGCCTGGAAACGATGCCGCCCAGGCCAATCGATCCATGATGTCGTCGATCAGGGTGTCATCGACGCCGCGAGGGTTAAAGATGAGGTCTTCGAGGGGGCCGTTGATGGTGGCGATGGGGGCGACCAGCGCCAGGGCATTGCCCAGGATAGCGGCTTCGTTGGCGACGGGTGACTCGATCTCGCCATAGGCGGCCAGGAAACGATGAGCGCGTTCGGGATCAAAGCCGCGCTTGACGAGCGGGCGTGTTGTCGTACTGTCTGCCTTCCAGGTCAATGAGCTGAAGTAGAATAGCGCGTAGGCCAGTTCGATGATACGTTTCTCCCAGCGCGAGGCATCCCAGTTGAGAACCGCTGTTATGCTGCGCGAGCTAAAACGCAGGTTGAGAGCGTGATAATCGCCGTGGATGTGAAACTCAGGCAGGCCGCGCACCGACCCGATCGCCACCATCGCCTGGGGCAGCACAGCTTCCCACTGGTCGCACCAGTGCGAGAGCGCGGCGGCGATGGCTGCAATCTCGATAGTCTCCGCTTTGCCGCGCGCGAGGTTGAGATAGCCCTGTACCACACCGCCGATGTGCGCCTCCGACGGCCAGCGATGCTGCGGGCCAGGATAGAGACACGATGCTTGGTGAATACGCGCCAGCATCTCCCCGGCGGCGCTGACCCAGGCGAGGCTACGCGCATCTGCCGTGCTGAAATGTTCTCCGTCAGCCTCGCGTTCCAGCTCGAAAACCGTCTCTCCTATAGTCACGCTCGACTCACCGCCCGGCGTCAGCCACAAAGACGGAATAGGGATGCCGACGCTGGCAAGATAACTACGAAATGCGTAGCGATGACTGCTCTCGTCTTCGATCAGCCCCTCGGGACGCTCGCGTAGAACATAGCGTTGCTCATTGATTTCCACCAGCCATTGCAGCGTATCGGGCAACAATACGCTGATCTGCCCCAAATTTGTCCACGCGCTGATGCCGAAGGCTTGCATGATCTCATTGAGGTCAAGCAAATCTTCTTGATCTTCGGGTTGAACAGCCTCATCCATCATGTGTTTGTTATTACACTTCCGTCGGCAGATCGGCGCGCTTTCCCCATTCGTTCCAGGAGCCATCGTAGTTGGTCAACTGCGGATAGCCGAGCAGAGCCAGGCTGAACAGAATCGTGGTTGCCGCTACGCCGCCGTTGCAGTAAGCAATCACATGCTGCTGCGGAGCTACTCCAGCAGCGGAAAAAACTTGTTGCAATGCCGTGCTGTCGCGGAACGTGCCGTCGTTGGGATCAATCAGTTCCTCGCGTGGAATGTTAATCGCGCCGGGAATATGACCGGGGCGTCCGTGGCCGCGCACAATCTCGCCGCTATATTGCCCTGGTTCGCGCGCATCGATGATCAGCTTGTGCGCCTGATTGATGGATGCCAGCACGTCGTGTGCAGTCGCGCGCAATCCCGATTGTACTGA
>DATLSW010000314.1:0-5574 GCA_035533955.1 Ktedonobacteraceae bacterium
TTTTGCCATCCGTGGTATAGTGATCATTCATGCCCTCCCTGTGCGCTGATAGAATCTGTTTTCGTTGCTCTATCTTCTCACAGATGGGCCATCTTGTCACTTCCTGCCTGCTTTTCTCCTTAACTTGACGCCTATTGGGCGTGGGCTTGCCCCGCCCTATCGTCATTGTCAATAAGAGTCAACGACAAGGGATCAAGGGCGGGGCAAGCCCACGCCCCTACGATAGAAACCCATGCCCGGTATTGCAACAATACAAAGGATGTGAAGAACGTGGAACCAATCAACCAGTACTTTTCAGAGCTTGAGCAGATGATCCGCTCCATCTCGCGCCCGTGTCTCAATGCGATCCTGGCTCTACTGGAGACGGCCTATCGCGACGGGCACCGCATCTTCATCATGGGCAATGGCGGCAGCGCGGCCACGGCTTCGCATTTCGCGCTCGATCTGGCAAAGAACACCATTGCGCCCGGCGCGCCGCGCCTCAAAGCCATCTCGCTCACCGACCACGTTCCCCTGATCACGGCCTGGAGCAACGACACGGCCTACGAGCATATCTTCGCCGAGCAACTGGCGACGATGATTGAGCCAGGCGACGCCGTGATCGGCATCAGCGCGAGCGGCAATTCCCTCAACGTAATCAATGCCATGCTGCTGGCGAAGCGCTACGACGCGGCCACCATCGGCCTGCTCGGCGCGCAAGGTGGCAAGCTCAAAGACATGGTGGATGCCTGCATTCTCGCCCCTGGACAAAACATCGAGCAAGAGGAAGACGCGCACATGATCCTTGCCCATGTGATCACCCGCCACATGCGCGAAGTCGTGCGCTCACACGCGCAATTGCTTGCGACAGCGAGCGCCAGCTTTGCTGCTCCGTTATAAGCAGGGCTGTTGCAAGAATGAGCGAGAGCAAAGGTCAGTAGGGGCGGGAGAGGTTGGGTGGGTGGTGGGGGCGCTTGCGCCGCCCGTGTGTTCCCTCGAGGTTGGGTGGGGGCGCTTGCGCCGCCCGTGTGTCCCCTCGGGGTTGGGTGGGGGCGCTTGCGCCGCCCGTGTGTTCCCTCGAGGTTGGGTGGGGGCGCTTGCGCCGCCCGTGTGTTCCCTCGAGGTTGGGTGGGGGCGCTTGCGCCGCCCGTGTTTCCCCTCGGGGTACGCTGGGCGGCGCAAGCGCCCCATCCCCACTCCACGTCCGCCCCCGCCCCTACTCCCAGGTTGTTTCTCATGGTTCGTTCTTGCAACAGCCCTATCCGTTATAAGCATATAATTGTCAAAGAGAGTGTAGAATAGAGGAAGAAAGTAGCTATCGAGGCGAGGATTTGATGGACGAAGATGAAGAGAGAATGCTTGAACATCCGTTTTCCCGCCTGGAACTTTCGTCACAACAAATATCGAGCTATCTGATCGATATCTCCCGACGACAGTTTCCTCCACCTGGACGTCGCCAAGTTCCATTCAACATAATTGAAACGCTGATATGCTATGGCCTCTTTTATATGTTTGATCCTCATCATTACGGCGGCGCCAACATAACAACAGTTCCGCCAATGGTAAAGACGCTGGCAACTTTTTTTCGCCGAACTCCCAGTTCGCTTCTCAGCAAGATGTTAAATTTAGATGGCTCACGTAAGCATAGCGCACGCGAGGAGCCGCTCCTCTTTGCGTCGTTAGCAGCAGCGCCGACTCTTTACTGCCAACTGTATCAGAATATCCTCACTACAGCACGCACTCTTTCCATTGGGGAAGACCTGCTGCCAGATTTCTTGGATGCGTATTCCAATGACCAACAAGAAGCGGAACTTGTGGGGCAAGATGATTTGCCGCAACAGTCCAGTGCTTTACTGGCAGAAGCAGAGGATACCATGAAGATGCTCGATCGTACCTTCGAGCTTGGCGAACTTCTCACCGAGAAACTGGTTGAGCAGAAAATCAGGCTTGCGCAACATCGGTTCGCCATTGCTGTTCTCCAGAATTGCGACTATGCCTGTGTCTTTTGTGGTTTTGCCCCTCGCTCCTTTCCCAAGCAAAGTGGGCTGCTTCGCGCTTCACACATCAAGCCGTGGGCTGCTTCAAACGACAGGGAACGTGTAGACGTGCGCAATGGGTTAGCAGCTTGCCCTATGCACGATGCGGCGTTTGATCAAGGCTACCTCACCGTCAATGGCGGCCTTCGTATCCATCAGGCTGATATCCTTCGACAAAGCGCCAGAAACGACCCAGGGGTATCTCTCTATTTCGAGAACGTAATGCGTCCTGTGTTGCTATTGCCCCCACAAGCGGTAAAGCCGGGCATCCAGTACCTCTCGTATCATCAGAAATTCATATTCAAAGGCTTTGAGCAACTGCGTAGCCGCGGCATTTATGACGCCGGTAGGGCCGATTGATATCGTTCATCCATATTCAGGCGTCATAAATGCCGCGGCTACAGCGAGCCATTATTCTTTCTGAAAAAATCCACCGTTGCGCTAATCCCCTCTTCAAGGCTCACAGAGGGCTGCCAGTCGAGGCCGCGCGCGGCCTTGCCGCAATCGAAGTAGGCAAGGTAGATGTCGCCGGGGCGTTTGGGCGCGCGCACAATCTCTGGCCGGTTGCCGGTTATCTGCGCCAGCGCACTGTAGAGAGCATTGACCGACGTTCCCTTGCCTGTACCGATGCAGAAGATATCGTTGTCGCCGTGTTCCAGCGCCAGCATATTCGCGCGCGCCACATCTCCCACGTAGACATAGTCTTTTTGCTGCTCGCCATCCCAATCAATGCGCACCGTCTCTTGAGCGAGAAAGCGCTTCGCGAAAATGGCGATGACGCCCGCCTCACCGTTGGGGTCCTGACGCGGCCCATACACGTTGCCGTAACGCAGCGCGGTATAGGCCAGGCCATGCTCCTGCTGCCAGTAGCGCAGGTAATATTCCGTCACCATCTTGGTAATGCCATAGGGCGACTCCGGGCGCTGCGGCGTCTCCTCGTTGATCGGCAAGGAGGTTGGCGTGCCATAGGTCGCTCCCGACGAGGCAAAGACGATCTTGCGCGTGCCGACGCGAGTACAATTGGTCAAAACATTAAGCAAGCCGAGAATATTCACCTGAGCATCAAGCTTCGGCACGCGCGTCGAAATGGAGACGCTGGCCTGGGCCGCCTGATGACTGACCACCTCTGGCCTCACCTCATCAAAGACGCGCTTCAAGCCTTCTTCATCGGTGACATCAAGTCGATAAAAACGCGCTCGCGGATTCACATTGGCAGTTTTGCCGCCGCCCTCCTCCCACAGGTTATCTACGATAGACACTTCATGGCCTGCCGCGACGCATTGATCGACGATATGCGAGCCGATAAAGCCTGCTCCACCCGTCACTAATATTTTCATGTTGAAATAATACCTCTCTCTTGTGATATTCCCATAGAGACGTACTCTAGCACGCCCATACCCATCATTATAGCAATCTCAGCATATCGGACGCAATATGTTACATCCTTACGAATGACCTATCCCCGGCGCGAAACGTTCGATCAGCGCGTGCAACGGCTCGATCACGCGGTCGAATTGCGCCTGCAACTGGTCGGATTGCTGCATCAGATCGAGGAGCAAGACGCACACCGCATCGTCATCATTGGCTGAAATGCCCTGGAAGCCCGGCACAATATCGCCGAAAATCGCTCCGGCGCAATCCAGAAGCACACCGAACGTCTCATCGATGTGCGGTAATGTGGGAATGGTGGGTATAACTTGCGGGAATTGCTCGGCAAAACCGGCCAGCGACTCATAATATTCGTGCCACTGGCCGAGGCTGGTCATCAATGTTTGGAGCGCCTGCTCCCAACGTTCCTGGTCGAGCGGCGGCTGCCACATCGTTCCCTCTTTCGTCAAGAGCAAGCGCGGCATGGTATCGCATGCTTCAACAGTAGCAGCCGTACTGGTCATGTCCAACTCATCAAGCAGGCGTTCCGCGACGTTATTCAACAGGTGACAGAGCAACTCTACGCGACTGACGCAGAACTTGACGGCGCGCAGATGCGTCCAGATATGCTGCTCTTGCAGGATCACCTCAAGAAACGGCTGCCCCGCAGTCACAAAGGTGATCTCCAGAATAGCTGGCAAAGCGGAGCGATAAAGATAATCCACCTGCCCAAACAGGTGATGCAAGCAAAAATCCAGCGCGTCAATGTCGTCAGCATCCGCGCGCCCGGCAAAATAGCCGGTAATGTTCCCCACCAGCGCCGACAGCGCCGCTAGAGCTGACGCGCTCTCATCGCGCATTTCCGCGCTCGCCTTTTGCTGTCCAGCGCCCATCTCATCCGCCACCTGCACGCCTTCTGCCACCGGCTCGAGTTGTTCCATGTATGCTCGCTCTCCTTCCGCCTGGCGCAAAATATACCCATTTACAATACACATTGTACTGAATAGTCCAAACGACTATACTTAGATAGGGGTGCGATCATGAGGTTTCACCAAATAATTCGGTCATCCCGATGTGGCAGAAGAAATGTAGCGGCGCTTACGATCACGCTTACGCCCTCTATCGCGACGTGTACGACGCCCTGTAGTAACACCATTCAGAAAGGCGGCAACGCTATGACACGGCCCACGTTCTCTATCGATCCCGCAGACGTGCCAGCGCTGCAACACTGGCTCAGCGAGCAGGACAGCGATCCCGCGCATCCTCTGCGCCCGGTCGAGATCGACGACATTTTGATCGGCCCTGACGCGCTGCTCGAACTATCCGCCGTTTTGCGGCGCGCGGGCGCGACCTATCAGCATCCTGTACTACTGGTAATAGACGAAACGCCCATGCGTCGCGAACGCGACGATCTCAAAGAGCTTGCGCAGGCGCTGCTGCGCCACGCGGGCTACCGCGTCGAGACGCTGCGGCTCCGGGGCGACCGCTACGGCCTCGTCCACGCCGACTTCGATCAGGTCGAGCGCGTCTTACAGGCCATCGCGCCCGGCATGGCGCTGGTCGCGCTCGGCTCTGGCACGCTGACGGATATCGTCAAGCACGCGGCCTATCTCTACGACCAGGAACACGGCGGGCGCGTCGTCTATGTCTGCTGCCAGACGGCCAACTCCGTGACCGCCTTCGCCGCCAGCATGGCTGTGCTGCTCAAGGACGGCGTCAAGCGCACCATCCCTTCGCGCTACCCGACGGCGATCATTTCCGATCTGCGCGTGCTGGCCTCCGCGCCCGCGGCCATGACGCTGGCGGGCCTGGGCGATTGCTGCGCGCGCTTTGTGGCCTACGGCGACTGGTATCTCGCCAGCACGCTGGGCCTGGTCGATTTCTACAGCGAAGTACCGTTGGCGCTACTTGCTAACCTGGATGCCGTGCTGCTGGCCGCCGCCGCCGCCATCGGCCAGCGCTCGCACGAAGGCGAGGCAGTTTTAGCGCGCGCGCTGCTGCTGGCAGGCGTCGCGCAGTCCATCGTCAACATGTCCGCGCCCATCTCCGGCACAGAGCATGTTACCTCGCATGTGCTGGACATGATCGCCAATCACTACGGACACGGCCTCGCGCTGCACGGCGCTCAGGTCGGAGTCGCCACGCTCACCGCCGCGCAGCTCTACCAGCAATTCCTGGACACGTTCGATCC
>DATLSW010000315.1:0-2900 GCA_035533955.1 Ktedonobacteraceae bacterium
CGTCTCCCACGCCTGCGCCCGCACTTACGCCGATTACACGCCCATGGATTATGTCGTCTCTAATGGCATTGACGTGGACGCGATCCCTTTCTCTTCCCAGGTGTCTCTTGATGCTCCCTTGCTTTTTGCCGGGCGCATCGCACCGGAGAAGGGCGTTGAAGCGGCTATCGCCATCGCGGAGCGCGCGGATCGTCGCCTGCTGATCGCGGGCGGCATCTATGACCGGCGTTATTTCGACGAGCGCGTCGCGCCGCTCCTATTGGCGGCGGGCGAGCGCGTGGCCTATTTGGGACAGTTGGAGCGTGCGGCGCTGTGGCAGATCATGGGGCAGGCGTGGGGCTTGCTTTTCCCCAGCGCGTGGGACGAACCCTTTGGCCTGGTTGCCGTGGAGGCGATGGCGGCGGGAACGCCAGTGATCGCCTTCCGGCGCGGCGCGGCGGCAGAAGTGATCAGCCACGGCACGACAGGCTTCCTCGTCGCGCCGGACGACATCGCCCAGGCCGCCGCGCACGTTGATCCTCTGTCCGCTATCTCACGCGCCCGCTGCCGCTCGCACGTCGCGGCGCACTTTAGCCTGAAGCGCATGATTGATGGATACGAGGCAGTCTATGGCGCTGTTGCCCGTTCCTCCTGAATCTGCTGCATTTGATACATCTCAACCACGTCGCGCGCCATCTTGAAAACCTGCTCGCGCAGTTCTGCCGGTTCGATTACCTCTAACTCCGGTCCGAAGCCCAGGATGCTCGCGCACGCTTCGCGCTCATTCTCGAAATTGATGGTGAGCCTGCTCCAGCCGTCGCTGTCAGGCGCGTCGGTCTGCTGGACGCGGGCATAGCGGAGCGCGTACTGCATACGCTGTAGCGCATCGGGGGTCGCGCGCACAATAACGGGGTAGCGCGGCAGGTTAGCGACGAAGTTGCTCGATGACTGTTTCCAGTAGGCGACGAGATCGAAGTCCGGCGGGCGCTGGCAGGGTTCATCTGTCATCCGCGCTGCCTGGATGCGCGAGGCGCGGTAGTTGCGCAGTTCGCCCTCGACTACGGCGATGAGGTACCACGCGCTGCCTTTGGCGACCAGCCCGATGGGATCGGCCTCGCGCTCGATGATCACAGCATCGTTACGCTGATAGGTGAAGATGATCTTGCGCTCCTGCCAGATGGCCTCTTGCAGCATGGGCAGGCAGGCCGCGTGTTCTTCGGAATGATGCCAGCCGGTGGTATCGATGAGGATGCGCTGGCGGACATACTCGGCCCCGCGCCGGTTGATGGCGGGCAGAGCGGCCAGCAACTTGATGAAGGCTGCCTCGGAAGCCTGGCGCAGACCCAGATCGGCCAGCAGATGCGTCGGGCTGGTCAGGAAGATCGCCTGAATCTCCGGCTCGGTGAGGCCGGTCAGGTTCGTGCGGTATTCGGCCAGCAGGCTGCACCCGCCGCCGACGCCGCGCTCCGCCATGACCGGCACTCCGGCGGCGCTCAACGCCTCGATATCGCGGTAAATGGTGCGATCCGAGACTTCCAGCCGTTTCGCAAGTTCGCGCGCCGTCATGCGGTGGTGAACTTGCAACAGTAGTAAGATGGAGAGCAGGCGATCAGCGCGCATAAGCGTTTATGAAACTGGCGCGGCGACAAGCCCGGCGATCAGCGTGTTGAACTGCCCGGCCTGCTCATCCTGTGGCTGCCGGTTGCACTTGTCAAGAATATGCATGTCGACTTTCGCGTTGACACGCTTGAAAGCCTCACTCACTTCCGACGGCAGCGGCACGCCCTCGCGTCCCAATACGATGGTGACAGGTACGCGCAGACGAGCGAAGGCTTCGTAGACGTCCAGCGTGAGCGAGCGGCTGCGCACGGCGGCCATCGCGAAGCGCGTGTTGGGCTGGTGCGCGCTGGTGAAGAGATACTCGACCAGGTCGTCGGTGATCAGGCTGGGATTGTGATAGCCCTCGCGGTCATAATAGCGGCGCAGCGCCGCGCGCGAGGTGAACACATTGTAAATGGACTGGCCGATAACTGGGGTACGCAGCGCGAACTTGATGACGCTGTTAAACAGGCCAGGCGTCTGCTCTTCTAAAATCGCCTCCGGCGGCGTCACCAGTACGATGCGCTCGAAGAGGCGCGGGTCGCGGTAGGCGTCGGCGATCACATACGCTCCGCTCAGGCCATGCGCGACCACCACGGTCGGCTTGCCGATAACTTCGCGGATGAAGTCGCCGATCAGATCGGTGAACGTTTCGGGCGTGTAATCGATGGCTGGCTTGTCGGACAGCCCGAATCCGAGCAGGTCGATGACGTAGACGCGGTACTGGCGGGCCAGCGCGTCAATGTTCCTGCGCCACTCATACGAGGACGCGCCGGGGGCAAAGCTGTGGATGAGCAGCAGCGGCTTCGCGCCGCGCTCGCCCTTCACTTCGTAGAACATATCGCCGTACTTCCACGGATAGCGGCGTTCCTCGCCCGTCAGAACTGTATTCAACTCGCCGGCCATGATCTCCGTGAACTTATTGACGGCAGCCAGCGCGCCAACCACACCGCCAATAGCCAGCCCGGCGGTCACAATGCGTCGTAGTTTCATGTGCTATCTCCCCTATTATGTGTATACAAATACCTGTGTGTTTATGGGTTAAACGCCAACCCTTTCCATTCTTATCCTACCGGCCCCTACCAAACGTTGCTAAGAGAGACGTCGCGAGAACCAGGTAAGACGTTGCCAGTGCGAGAACCCGAAATGTACTATATCATGTCGGGGAAGGGGATGCAACCGCAAAATTTCTGTCAGCAAACCTATTGACGACTTTCGCAAGTCATGATATAGTAATGCCACGCAAGCCAAGGTAGCTCAGTCGGTAGAGCACAGCACTGAAAATGCTGGTGTCGGCGGTTCGATTCCGCCCCTTGGCACTT
>DATLSW010000316.1:0-5579 GCA_035533955.1 Ktedonobacteraceae bacterium
ACCCACCTGATTCCGTTCTTACCTAAGTGGGTCTATACCGCCCTGGAAGGCATCACTATGCTTGGTTCGCTGGTCTGGTATTGGCGCATCTGCAAACGACTTCCAGAGTCCGCCATTCTGCTGGCCGTGCTGCCGCTCTTCATGGCTTGGCGCAGCCTGTCATCCTACTTCTACTGCGTCGTCTATCCCATCTTCATCCTGATGGTCGCGCAACCGCCAGTCCGCCAGCAAAAACACGGAGCGACCAACCTCTCGTTATCCTGGGCTATGGGAAGAAATCGACAGAGGCTATCGGACATGCCGACACCAGCCGGCGCGTACTTTTCGACCTATGCATCCGTGAACGCCTCTCACCGCTGGGGCGGCTACCGATTGTAAGGGCGCGATCATGAAATTTCACGAACAAGTTTGGGAATGTCATTCTGAGTGAAGCGAAGAATCTCTGCGCCGCCACAGACAGCAAGCCGGGGCAGGCGCAAGGCATTACCTTGCGCCTGCCCCGAATCTTGTTCCCGCGATCATCGATAGGGATCGTTGTCGCCGCTCAATGACTGATAGGCCAGTCCAGGAGAAGAGCAGACGATACGCGATGATCGCGGAATGCTCTGAAGTCTGGATAGATTGCGCTAGACGGACGAAGAACGCGTCGTCGCCCAGGCTTGCGTTATAACCAGAGCTTCATGCCCAATGCCAGGTTCACCGTGACAGCCCATGTCAGGTACATCAGCCAGAGGCCGGTGATTACCTGCCAGCCGCCCACCAGGCGAGCGCCGAATGGCAATACTCCAAAGCGCGTCGGAATTTCTGTCAGGTAGATAAGCGAAAGACCAACAAACAAAATTGCAACAGGAATATCAGGCGCGCTAAAAAAGACGAAAGCGCCGAGGACGGAAAGAATCAGGAAAGCGATTGCCATCCAGGCATCGGGCGCAGTGCTTGACCCAATGTAGCGGCGATGCGCCAACGCGAACCAGTGGATACCGTAGGCCGTGAAGGCGAGGGCCGCCATATACAGGGGCGCTCCCTTGAAAACCTGAAACCAGGTGAGTCCGACGAGCAGGGTGATTCCGGTGATGAACTGCATGAACCCTGGCATCCAGAATCCCCACATGCCCATCGTTCGGCCCACTTCAGGCGTCTCCTCCTTGGGGAAACCGAACAATGCCGATCCTCCCCAGACGAAGTAGCCCGTGCCGAGGCCGAAGAAACCAATCGCTATAGGGACGTATACTGAAGGTTCTAATTGTGTCATATAGATGCCTCCTTGCGGGGTCAGCTCGACGCTCCAGCATCGAAGCCAACTCCATATCGTTACGCGGTCAATGAGTACCCTTCCCCTGGGCATTGACAACGATCCCTGTATGCAAATTATAGCAGGTTTTTTGAGAAAATGCATGAGGTTGTCGATTTTACTATCGACATACGATATACGCCTGGAGTTGCTTCGCAACCACCATACTACAAGAGGGGCGACCACAAGAGTACGTCCCAACTCTCTCGACTCTTTGGTCACTTCGTGGTACAATCGACGGGACAACGCATGACGATGTTCATGAAAAGGTATGGAAAAACATATGCCCGAAAGAAAAGATACACAGACGAATAGCACCATTTCAGCGGCAGATCAGGCTCAGATTGGGCAACTGCTGGAGCAAATACATGCTATCGCAACCGAGCTGTATGCCGCCGCCGACGAGCAGCAGGCCGCGCTGGCGCTTGCCGTTATAGAACACATCCCGGAAAGCAGCCAGATCGCCCTGGTGAAGGCGCTGGCGAAAGTTGCAAGCGGCGAGGCCGCCGACGTCCTGAGCGCCATCAACACGCTGGGTACGCAAAAAACCGTGCGCAAGGAAGCGCGCCGCTCGTTGATCCGGCTCGAGGCCGCCAAAATCTACCCGCAGTGGACAGCGCCCGTGTCGCGCGCACCGCTCGTACAGCTTCCTTCCATGCAACCCCCACGCTTCTGGCGCGGCTATGCCTCGCAATCACGCGAAGAGGGCGAAATCTACCTTGTGCTGAGCTGGGAACAGGGTCAGGATTATGGTGAAGTGCGTATGCTCACCTTCCTGATGGATTTCTGGATACAGGGCGTGAAGGATTTCGTCATTGAATCGGCGCCGAAACGCGACTTCGAGGCCAAAATTCAAGAGATGAAGCGGCAGCTCGCCAATGTCACCCTCACCGACTGCACTCTGGCCGAGGGCCACCGCCTGCTCGAAGCGGCTTTGTCCATTAACCAGTGGCGCGGTGTGCCGACGCACAAAGAGTTTCGCCGCTACCAGCCGCTAATCAACCAGTTGATCATGAATGCTACCGCCGACGGGGAGGATCGCGGCCTGACTTTCATCAACCCCGACATAGCGCCGGATGAACTGATTGCAACCTTCAGCGCCGCCTGGTCTCTGGGCGACTATGATCTGGTCTACAGCCTGCTCGCGCGCGCTAGCGGCCTGCGCGACGGCCTGGAGCGCGGCGAGTGGATTGAGCAGCGCCGCGCCTGGGCAAACGAGGCCCACCCTTCGCGCTTCGAAATGAGCTACGTGCGCGAGCGCGAAACCAGTGAAACCGTTTCGGCCATCTGGCTTCCAACAGCCTTTCTCCCTGGCAGCCGCTCAAGCGCGCGCAAAGAGATAGAGACCGCATGGTCGCTTGAACTTAGCGAGACGCCTTTGAGCGGCACACTCAAAGAAATGCCGCTGGGAACCGCCGTCTACAAGGAAACCGGGCGGCGCTGGTTCTGGACAAGCTACACGCTGGAGCAGGATCACGGGCAATGGCGCATCCAGAAAATGAGCGACGACGGCGCGAATGCCCAGGCGCTTCCCATCGACGAGTTACAAAAGCGCGTGCAAGAGCATACCGAGCGCATCAACGAGATTTTGCAAACACACGATCTCAACGACGCAGACGCGCAGCAGTTCAGCGATGAGATCATCTGGCGCACAACACAATGCATCTATTATGATGACGCGCTCATCGTACATCTGCCGCTGGATCGCATCCCCTACGGAGACGCTTACACGCGCGCCATCTCGCTAGGAGCCGTCGAGCGCGCCATCATCTATCTTGAACGGCTGGCGCAGAAATTCGTTGAGCAAAAAGCTGATATTCTGCGAGAACTGGGCCTCGCGCAAGCAGGACTAAGCGAACACTATGGGACGTTGAACATGCCGGAGCGCGAGCAAAAGTTTGCCGCCCTGGCGGAACAATCGCTTCGGGAATCACTGGCACTCCAGGAAACGGCTCCCACGCAGGTTCTTCTGGCCGAACAACTGATTCGGCGTGATGGCGATCTCAACGACGCCGAGCAGCGCCTCCTGCGAGCCAGAGAGATGGTGACGACGACGAAACAGCAGGCTATGATCGAGGAAGACCTCGCGAACGTCGCGATCAAGCGCCGTCAATTGAACGCCGCGCTCGCACACTACCAGCGCATCGCGGAACTCGATCCCGACGCCGAGGATCTCTGGTTCAAGATCATGAGCGTCCAGCAGGCCATGAATCAGCCTGCCGCTGCCAGAGCCACCATTGAGCAGGCTATTGAGCGCAATCCAGATGATCCAGCGCCCTATGCCCATCTCGCCACGCTGCATATGAATGAAAAGAACACGGCGCAGGCAAAGGCTATACTGGAACGCGGCCTGGAGGCTAATCTCAATTCCGCACCGCTGCTGGCCCTGCTGGCGTCGGTCTATCTCGACGAAGGCGATCTGCGGCGCGCGGAAACATTGCTGAAGCAGGCCGAAAAGCTCAATCCGAACCTGGAGATCGTGCAGGCGATGCGCGAGATGCTCAACCGGGCGGTGAAGAAACAGTAAGCCGACCGCTCATATCCGTGGAAGAGGAGGAACGATACAATGGCAAAAAATAAGAATAAGAAGAAAAGTCCGACGATCTCCGTCAGCCAGAGCGACACCGAGCAGGCGCAATCCCTGTTTGAGCAATATCACGAGATCGCTCAAGCTCTGCGCAGCAGCAGTGATCGGCAGCAAGCCGAGGTCGCGCTGGAAAGCGCGAGCAGCGCAGTGGAAGCGGCGCAGATGGCGCTGCTCAAGCTGCTCGCTAAAACGAACGACACAGAAGCCGCCGACATTCTGCTGGCCTTGAACACGCTCAGTCCGCTCAAAGATGTGCGTAAAGAGGCACGCCGCGGCTTGATCCAACTGGAGCAGAGCAAAACATACCCGTCCTGGCAGCCGCCCATCGATCGCACACCCATCTTTCTCAATACGACGGACGAGGAGTCAGGGAATCCGCCGCGCTTCTGGAAAGGCTATATGAACGGCTCGCGCGCGGTTGGCGAGGCCAATGTGTTGCTGATGTGGGAGCAGGGTGAGGATTACCGCGATGTGCGTACCATGGGCTTCCTGCTTGAATTCTGGTCCGAGGGCGTGAAGGATTTCTTCACCCTTGTCGAGAGCAAACGTAGAGCGCAAAAAGAGATTGATGAGAACACACAAGCAGGACAATTCGCCCCCTGTTCGCTGGCGAAGGCGAAACACCTTCTGGAGGAAGCGCTTGCCGTCCACCAGAAAACGCATACTGCGCCTCTCCTGGACTATCGCTTGAACGCCGCTCTGGTCAACCGCCTGATTCTGGAAGCGCCGGATATCGGCGAGGAAGAGATAGAAGAGAGCGACGAAGAGTATGAAGAGATAGAAGAGACGCTCGATCTGACGCAACTCACGCCGACCGATGTGATCATCAATTTTGTCGAGGCGTGGGGCCAGGAAGACTATGAATTAGCTTATGATCTGCTCGCCAGCAATAGCCCCTTGCGTGAAGGGCTGTCGCGCGATGATTGGGTCGATCGCCGGGATAAGTGGGCCGAGGAAGCGCAGCCTGACTGGCTGCGTCCTGGCTTCGTCCGCGAACACGAGAGTCCCGCGTCCGGCCTGTGGCTGCCCAACGCGCTGAAACGCCGCCCTTCTGCAACGCAAGAACTGGAGGCAGGCTGGTCAGTTGAACTCAACGATACCGCGTTTGTGGAGGCGCTGCCAGAATTGACGACGCCCACGCTCGTTTTCCAGGAAACCGGGCGGCTGTGGTTCTGGATCACGTATAGCGTTATCCGAGAGGAAGATCACTGGTGTATTCACAGCATCTCCGACGAAGGAGCCAGGCTGCGTTCCCTTCCCACGGCACAGATCAAAAAACGCCTCAAAGACCTGGAAAATGAAGCCGATAAGATTATCAAAAAATCGCCGCCTAAAAGCGACGAGGACCCGGAAAAAGCCCTGGCGGAACTCACCAACGTACTCTCGCTGATGAATACGACGCTCTACTATGAAGACATCCTGCTGGCAAAACCGGATGCCGATGAAGAAGCCATCCAGAGTGCTTATCAGGCAGCCATATCGCTCGGCGACTATGAACGAGGCATCATCTATCTTGATATCCTCATGAAACGCTTCCCCGAACAGCGCGCGGAGACCCTCCCGATCAGGGCCGCCACGCAAATGCAACTGGTTGAACGTTACAGCAGCGGAGAGCAGGAAAGCGACGAGGACGAGGAAGACGAGCGCATTGCACTCCTGGAGGAACAGGCAGAGGCAGATTTGCGAGAAGCCTTGAGTATC
>DATLSW010000317.1:0-9033 GCA_035533955.1 Ktedonobacteraceae bacterium
TGGGTGAACCGGCAGGGCGAAACGCGGCCCGTGGCTGTGAAAGAGACGTTTCTCGTGGGTGATATGCGCACGCTGGCTTATCTAATCAGGGGGATCGCGGCAGCGACCGATGAGAGTGGTTGCTAAGGTTTTGCCCGAATATAGTGCCGCCAGCGCAATTCGCCTTGAATCACACGCAGGATGCCCAGGAACATGCAGAGATAGAGCGTTTCCAGGAAGAAGATGTTCGTTGCCCTATTGGCAGCGCCGGGGATCGCGAGATAGAGCAGGAAAGCTGGCGCGAGGCCGAAGAGCAGCGTCACCCCCGGCTGCGTTTTCCAGCACGATGGGCGCAGCCACCATATGGGCAAACTGATGATCACTGCCGCCCCGGCGATATCGCTTTCCAGGACGCCGATCGGGGAGGTCGTTCCCAAACCGGCGGCCAACGAGACAAAAAACGGGATCGCGGCGATACCAGTTCCTACGATGAGCGCCAGCCTGAAGAACCAGGTATCCCAGCGCCGCAGCGGCGTGCGATCAATCGCGAGGCAGATAGATAGTCCAAGCAGCGAGCAGGAAATCAGCGTGTTCAAGCTGGCCTGGATGTCGAAGGTGTGATAGGCGTGAAGGTAGCCCGTTAAGAGATTCAGCGCCGTGAAGACTGCCCATATGCAGCCAAAGATACTTCCGAGCCGTACCCAGCGGGAGCGCGCGATCACGATGGCCGCGATCCAGGCGCCAAGCACGAGGATAACATGCGCCGCCATGATCCAGAACTCATTAGTACCGCCATCGATCCAATCCTGCGCCAGCAAGCTGTTCAAGCTCATACCAACGACAACTATCAACGCAAAAGTAACGATAAACCGCGGCGTCCAGATGACGGGCGCGTGCCGCTGATCACCAATAATGGTCGTGGTTGATGCCGCTTCTGTTACTTGAGTGACCATTTGCGATTGTTCATCAGCTATGCTAACCGTCCCGCCGTCTTTTTTATCTGGCTCGTTGCGCAATATTCGTTCATCTGTATGAGAAGGATCGATATCGTTTGTATCAGGCTCAGTAATGCTGTCTGCCATAGTCAAAATATGTGCTTCCTTACGCTGTAGTATGATGCTTATTGTAACCTATGGAGGCAAGTGTTTGAGAATGTAGGGATGCTATCAAACATCCCTTTACCGGATATCAACATACATCTGCTGTAGGCGCGCGGGCGAGACGCCGAGCTTGTATAGCGTGCGCAGATACCACATGAACAACACGCTGCGCAGCAGGCCGATCTTCTCGTGCCTCCGCGCGGAGGTGATCACGTACTGTGGCAGCAAGACGACGTTGCCGACGCGGCGCAAGCGGGTGATGATCTCTAAATCTTCCATCAAGGGCTGATCGGGATAGCCGCCAACGGCGCGAAAACTGTCGGAGCGCATAAAATAGGCTTGATCGCCCGTAAATGACGTGCGCAGCCGGGAACGCAGATTGGTGCAGAAGGCTACGAAGCGGTAGGGCCAGCGATCACAGTTGAAGCGGATGTGAAACGCTCCGCCAACTACACGCGGCGCGGCCAGCGCCCGTTCTATTGCCGTGAAAGCAGCGTCGGGCAGGCGCGTATCGGCGTGCAGAAAGATCAGTACATCGCCCATCGCCGCGCTGGCTCCGGCGTTCATCTGCGCGGCGCGACCGCGCGCAGAGTATATGACGCGCCCATAACGATGGGCAATTGCTACCGTCGCGTCACGGCTGCCGCCATCGACGATGATCAGTTCGCAGCCATGACCAGAGCATTGAGCGACAAGATGGGCAAGTTGCTCTTCCAGCACGGCCTCTTCATTCAAGACTGGCATGATGATCGAAAAACGCATAGTTATTGGGATGATCCAACGCTTTCTTTGGCTTTTGATCGGCGCGTCGGCAAGGGAATGAAGGCTTGTTCGTCGGCGTGCGGCTGCGCGGGGCGCATTCTGGCGTTGAGGGCGCAGAAGGACATCACGCCGCGCGGCGAGGCATTGTGGAAGCAGCAGCGTTCGACGCGGCTCATGTCGATGTCGCTTTCATCCATGAATGGCTTGACGAAGAGCGTCAGCGTTTTGCGGTTTGTCCAGAATGACGGGTCTGTCCCAATGTGCGGCCAGAGTGTCTTGAGCAGTTTGAGGCTGCCGCCGATGTTGGTGACGATCTGCGGCAGTACGGCGGAACGTCCTCTCGTCAGCATCCGCAGCGTCATATTCGGACGCGGCCCTATCACCTCCATGAACTCCTGCAAGGTGAAATTCGGCGCGAGCGGTTTGTAGCCGTCTTTTGTATATTTGAGCAGCGTGAAGGCGTTGCAGAGCGGCGAGCCTTCACCAACCGGGAAGAACAGGTCTTGCGCGATGCCCGTCTGCTCTTCGATCAGCGTCAAAATTTCCGGCATTCGCAGCTTGCGCGGCTGGCCTGTTTGTCCGTTGCTAACCTCGAAGCGGCCAAAAGGTGTGGCGGCCTGGAAGGCAATGGCGCAGACGGTATCAGGATGCTGCCAGGCGAAGTCGATGATCTGCTGCACCTGGTCGCTGTTGATGCCGTCTTGCAGCGAGACTGCCAGCGTCGAGGGCAATTTCACACGCTCAAGGGCAGCGATGGCCTTGACGCGCACATCCCACAAATCTTCGCCGCGAAACTTCACGATATCCGCTGGCCGCGTGCTGTCGAATTGCAGGTAGACGGAAGTAAAGCCCCATGAGACCAGCTTTTCGGCAAAATCCGGCTCGCGCGCCAGTCGGATGCCGTTGCTCACCATTTCCAGGTGGCCGAAACCTTTGCCTTTGACCAGGGCCGCGATCTGATCCAGGTCTTTGCGCACGGATGGCTCGCCGCCTGAGAGTTGCAGCGAGATGCCCTTGCCTTCAATGGCGATAAGCTGGTCGAGGCGCGTCTCGATCTCTTCCAGCGAATAATCACGCTCGGACGGGCTGGAGTAGGCATAACACATGGGGCAGGTCAGGTTGCAGCGTTCGGTGATTTCCAGAATGGCTAATCCTGCCGGTTTGCGCAGTGGAAACGGCGACAGGCCGCGCGAAATATCGGTATCGCCGCCGTCTCCATAGCGCGCGATCATCAGCTTCTCGACGGCGAACGACTTGCGATAAAAAGTTGCATGAAAGCCTAAATCGGTAGCGACCGGGCCGTGAGCTGGGCAGGCGCGGGTGAAAAAGACCTGCTCTTGCTCACGAACTTCATACTGAGCGGGAACGATTTCGCCGCAAACTGAGCAAATACTGCGCGTTTGTTTGAGGATCTCGGCCAACACATTCTCCTTTTGGGTAGTGTAGAGGTCGGCAGTACACATCGGTGTATTTTCACCATAGCACATGCGTCGGCCAAAATCCAGATCGAAAGCGGTTGTGTCAGGAATTATCCTATAGCCATCCCCACTTCACGCTCGGCTCGCTCACGCAGCGCTTGCAAGCCGTCACTGAAGCGTAGCGGGTAGGGTTGATCGACCGACAGGGAGCGGTATTGAACCGGCAGCGATTCCAGATTATGCTGGGCAAGCTCGCGAACTTCGGAGAGCGGCGGCAGGCTGCCGGGAATGATCTCGCCATTGCGTATCACTGGCTTGAGCAGACGATGGTAACTGTCGGGACGAGGCTCGTGGGACAATTGGATCACGTCCTCTTCCCAGTTGGGATGGCGATAAATCTCCTTCTTGCCCGGCCAGGTAGATTTTTCTCCAGCAACTTTCATTTTAGGAAATTCATTGCCCGCCTCGTCCACATACCACGCTTCTTTGTAGACCCCTCCTAAAGCTCCGCCAACGACACCATGTTCCAGCGATCCTGCGCCGACGCCGAGCGCCGTGCCAACTCCGAACGAATCAATGGCCGCGCCAGCGTCGAGCAGCTCTGTGATCTTCCATTCATCGAGGTCGCCACTTGCCAGGATGCGTACATACTGTAGTCCCGCATTATCCAGTTGCTCGCGAATATATTTGCTGTCGGCCACAAGATCGCCGCTGTCGAGGCGCACCGCCGCCAGCGTATGCCCCAGCGTCTCCTGGGAGCGCATGGCGACCTCGATAGCTATATGAATGGCGTTGCGCGGATTGTAGGTATCGAGCAGCAGCGTGTAGCGATTGTAAGCTTCCGCGATGGCCTCAAACGCCTCTTCTTCGGTGGGATAGAGTTCGATCAGCGCGTGCGGTACGGTTCCTGTCGCGGGTAAGCGAAACTCGTAGGCAGCATTGAGCAGTGATGTGCTGGCGCAGCCGCCGATGTAGGATGCGCGCGCCACGGTGAGCGGCTCCTGCGCGCGCCGGAAGGCAAACTCCGCGACGCGCCTGTTGCGACCGCTTCCCTGGGCGGCAAAGACAATGCGCGATGCCTTTGTAGCGATCAGCGTAGAGAGGTTGATTGCTTGCAAGAGACCTGCTTCCACCAGGATGGCCTCGCGAAAAGGCGCGGTGATGCGCAAGATCGGCTCGTTGGGGAAAGCGATGGTACCCTCCGGCAGCGCCAGAATCTCGCCGGTGAAGCGCAAATTGGCAAGCTCGTCGAGAAAGGTGCTGTCATAGTCACGAATGTTTGCCAGGAAGCGCAATTCTTCGGGGGTATAGCAAAATCCCTGCACAAACTCCAGGGCAGTTTCCAATCCCGCCACCAGCAGGTAAGCGCCGCCAAAGGGCGCGACGCGACTATAGAGATCGAAAGTGGTAAGGCCGTTTCGCGCGGTGCGGAAACTGACGTAAGCGGCGTCGGGATGGTACATATCGGTCATCAAACCTGGATGGAAATGCGGCGCGCGACGATGCATAGCGATCTCCCTTGCTCCCTCCAGCCTATCTGGCTGACTTAGTGTAATATATACAATATCTTAGTGTACATTGTACCATATCGATGCAAATGTTTTGGCGCTATACATTTATTCGTTTCTAACAATTGACAGGAACGTCCAGGTATGGTACGCTTTGAATTGCTATGGACGCTCTCGCTCAAAGGCAGTGGGACACTCATTTCAATGCGTTTGACCTGTTATCGCTCACGTATAAAAGGGTGAGAACTCATGAGAAGATGCGTTGACCTATCTCCCATGTTGTAGACATCTCTCCTCTTGTCAGTGCTGTTCGTCAGTGGTAGAATACCTGTGTGAGCGATACAAAAACCACGTATCGCTCACACACGTACCGCGAGTTCCGCGGGATATCAAGCTTGTGGAGAGAGGAGCGCTGGCTCTCTGGCACCGGAGAGTGAAACTGCTCTCGTTGAAGCAGGAACCGAACACTGTTTGGGTTTTGTCCCCAATGGGTAGGTTTCGGAGAACGGATGAAAAGTAGCGCGCAGTGTGCTATCATTCCTACATACTAGAACTCTTGTGGTTAGAGGTAGCTCGCATCCACAACAGAAATGAAAGGAGCAAGAAGGTTTTTGAGTTTGTGGTAAGTCGGACACAGCATTTTCCTCTTTCGTCATGACTCCAGGCGTATTAACTCTGTTTAAGAAAGGTGGAAACCATCGATGACGATGAAGCGCGAAATTTCCATGACAGTGAATGGGCAGCAACACCAATCATCTGTTGAGCCTCGTATGTTGCTGGTTCATTATTTGCGTGACGTCCTTGACCTCACAGGGACGCATATTGGCTGCGATACATCGCAGTGCGGAGCCTGCACTGTACTGGTCAATGGCGAATCGGTCAAGTCCTGCACCATGTTTGCAGTTCAGGCCGATGGCGCGGAGATCACCACTATTGAAGGATTGGCCCCAGAGGGTAGCCTGCATCCTATCCAGGAAGGGTTTTGGGAGAAGCATGGTTTGCAATGCGGCTTCTGCACTCCCGGTATGATCATGGCGTCATACAACCTGCTGAAGAACAACCCTCACCCGACCGAGCCTGAAATTCGTAAAGCGTTGGAAGGCAATATCTGCCGTTGCACAGGCTATCAGAACATTGTCCGTGCCGTCCAGTATGCTGCTGACCGTATGAGCGAGGCTGCGAGCGAGCCGGTTGGAGCCGGTGAATAGCGCGCTGTTCGCGATTTCATACGCTGAACGTTTTCAATCTGCTATTTCTCATTTAGAGAAAGGATGGGTAAGCTCATGGGTATTGCAGCTATGGTTGGCACGTCCATCAAGCGACGTGAAGACCCACGACTGATCACCGGTCAGGCGACCTACGTAGATGATATCAAGCTCAATGGAATGTTGCACATGGCCGTCGTTCGCAGCCCTTACGGCCACGCTCGCATCAACAGTATTAACGCCGAGGCGGCGCGCAAACTCCCCGGCGTTGTTGCCGTTTACACTGCTCAAGACCTCAAAGGGACGGTAGGCGTTGTGCCTGTCGCCGTTCCTGTTGGACACATTGCCGAGGGCATGGGCGTGCGTATGCCGCTGGCCGAAGACAAAGTGCGTTTCTATGGCGATCCGGTGGCTGTCGTGATCGCCGATGATCGGTACACCGCTCGTGATGCGCGCGACCTGATCGAGGTTGATTACGAACCTTTGCCAGCCGCGATTGACATTGAGAAAGCTATGCAGCCGGGCGCTCCGCTGCTCTACGAAGCTTTCGGCACGAACATCGCGTTTTCCAGCCATCCGTCATCAGAAGATATCGACAAGGTGATTGAGCAAACGAAGGCCGATGGCGGCGTTGCCGTGAAAGCGCGCCTGGTGAACCAGCGCCTGGCTCCCGCGCCGATGGAGACGCGCGGGGTGGTCGCGCAGTTTACGAAGTCCGACAAAAAGCTCACCGTCTGGAGTTCGTCGCAGATTCCTCATCTGCTGCGCAACTTGCTGGCTTCGCAGCTTGGCTTGCCCCAGCACCAGGTACATGTTATCGTACCCGAAGTGGGCGGTGGCTTTGGCTGTAAGCTCAATGTCTATCCCGAAGAGATGGTGGCTTCCTTTGCTGCCATGAAGCTCGGACACCCGGTGAAATGGATCGAAGACCGCAGCGAGAATCTCGCCGTGACGATTCATGGACGCGACCAGTTGGACTACATCGAAGTTGCCGCCACGAAAGAGGGCAAGGTAACAGCTTTGAAGGTGCATGGCATTTCTGGCCTTGGCGCGTATTCGCAGATTTTCACCGATGTGATCATGATCGCCTTTGGCTTTCCTGTTTCCTGCGGAGCGTATGACATTCCTAACTTGCATCTCAGCTTCGATCTTGTGTTCACCAATAAGGCTCCGACCGATGCCTATCGCGGCGCTGGCCGTCCGGAGGCGACCTATGTCGCGGAGCGCGCAATAGACCTGGTGGCGCGTGAATTGGGCAAGGACCCGGCTGAAGTGCGCCGGCTGAACTTCGTGCAGCCAGATCAGTTCCCCTACAAATCCGCGGCGGGCGCGGTCTACGATACCGGCAATTACGAAGCCGCGCTGGATAAAGCTCTGGAGATTTCTGGTTATGCAGAATTGCGCGCTGAGCAGGCGCGCAGGCGCGCTAATGGCGGTAACAAGCTGATGGGCATTGGCCTATCCTCCTATATCGAGATCTGTGGCTTTGGCCCCAAGGGGTCTGCTCCCGTCGGCCTTTACGAGAGCGCGCGTATGCGTGTGGAGCAAGGCGGCACGGTCATGGTGTATAGCGGCTCTTCCCCGCATGGGCAGGGCGAAGAAACCACCTTCGCGCAGATCGTCGCCGAAGAATTTAGCATTCCGGTGGATCAGGTTATTATTGCGCATGGAGATACCGACTCGACGCCGGAAGGGCGTGGCACGTATGGCAGCCGCACCACGGCGGTCGGCGGCTCCGCGGTTTACACGGCGGCTCAGCGTCTCAAAGAGAAGATGAAACAAATTGCTTCTCATATGCTGGAAGCCAGCGCTGAGGATATCACGCTGGAGGATGGCAATTTCTCCGTGACTGGCTCGCCACAGAAGTCCGTTACCTTCGGCGAAGTGGCCGCGACGGCCAATCTTTCCAATACACTGGCTCCAGGCATTGAACCCGGCCTGGAAACGACGGTATTCTGGGAGCCGGAAGCCTGTGTCTTCCCCTTTGGCACGCACGTCTGTGTGGTTGAGGTGGACAAAGATACCGGCGAAACGGAGATCACGCGCTTCATCGCCGTCGATGACTGCGGGCGGCAGCTCAACCCGATGATCGTTCAGGGCCAGGTGCATGGCGGTATTGCTCAGGGCGTCGGCCAGGCCATGATCGAGGGCGTCGAGTATGGCGAAGATGGGCAACTGCTCACCTCGACCTTCATGGACTACGCAATGCCAATGGCGCACGAGCTGCCCTTCTACGAGCTTGACAGCACCGTCACGCCGACAACGGTCAACCCGCTCGGCGTTAAAGGCGTTGGCGAGGCCGGCACGATTGGCTCGACCCCGGCGGTCTCCAATGCGATTGCTGACGCGCTCGGTGTGGCACATGTCAATATGCCGTACAGATCTGAGAAGCTGTGGAAGATCATCCACAACCAATAGGGTGAGAAGGAGTATAGACGATGATTCCCGCAACCTTTGATTATCATGTCGCGTCGTCTGTGGATGAGGCGATAGCCCTCTTGCAGCAGTATGGTGATGATGCCAAATTGCTGGCAGGCGGCCACAGCTTGATCCCGACGATGAAACTGCGCCTGGCTCAGCCGGGGCATCTCATCGATCTCGGCAAAATCGGCGGACTCTCTTACATTCGCGAGGAGGAAGGAGCGGTTGCTGTCGGCGCCATGACGACCTATAACACCATCATTGGTTCTGAGGTGTTGGGCCGCTACTTCGCGCTGCTGCCGGAGGGTGCTGCGCAGATCGGCGATCCACAGGTGCGCAATCGCGGCACCATTGGCGGCAGCGTCGCGCACTCCGATCCGGCAGCCGATATGCCTGGTATCGTGCTGGCGCTCAAGGCCGATATTGTGGTACGTGGCTCCAACGGCTCGCGCACCATTGCCGCCGACAATTTCTTCACCGGTATGTTTGAAACGGCTCTGCAAGCAGGCGAAGTCGTCACTGAGCTGCGCTTCGCGAAGCCGCCTGCCCATACCGGCAGCGCCTATACGAAGTTAGCGAACAAAGCCTCGCACTACGCGGTAGCGGGCTGCGCGGCGGTGGTCACGCTGAATAGCGATGG
>DATLSW010000318.1:0-5460 GCA_035533955.1 Ktedonobacteraceae bacterium
GACCCCGTCACGGTAGCTATCGCCCGCTCCTGCGAGCTTGCCACGGCAATGAGATCGGTGAGGTAATATTCGCCCGCCGCGTTGCGCGGCATCTGCTCCAGGTTCGCCCATAGCCACGCCTGATCAAAGCAATACACCCCGGCGTTGACTTCGGTGATACGCTTCTGCTCGTCAGTCGCGCGCTTCACCTCGACGATTTCACGCACGCGCCCCTGTGCATCGCGCACAATCCGGCCAAAATCGGAGGTGGCATCAGCCTGCGCGGTCAAAAAGCTCATGGTCGCTTGCTGTCTATAGTGTTCAGCCACTACCAGCGCCAATACTTCGCTCCTGATCAGCGGCGTATCGCCATAGCACACCAGCACCGTCCGCGGGGCCGGATCAAGCGAGGCGACGGCTTTGCGCGCGGCCAGCACAGCATGTCCCGTACCCAATTGCTCTTCCTGGATAGCATACAGGCAACGCTCGCCAAAAGCGGCTTCGATGAGGTCTGCTCGATAGCCAACCACAGCAATAGGCCGATGAGGCGAGAGAACTGGAGTAAGCTCAGCAAATGCAGGCGTAGTGGGGATAGCCTCGACGGCGTTGAGGACATGCGCCAATAGCGGCAAACCAGCCAATGGATGCAGCATCTTCGGCAACATTGAACGCATCCGCGTACCCTTGCCCGCGGCGAGTACAACGGTCGCATAGGTATTCATAGTAGACAGGTAAACCTTTTTCCTTATCTTGCCAGTACATTCATGATGGCGAAACTGGAACAAGCGACACAAACACATCAGATTCTGTAAAAGTAGCCCGGTGACGCGCGTACACTATCATTGATGCTGGCTCGGGTGCCAGGATTCGAACCTGGGAATAACGGTTCCAAAGACCGTCGCCTTACCGCTTGGCCACACCCGATCATCGATCAGTCTGTTAAACCGATTCGGAAAATTCACACCTTCACTAGCCAGAACAAAACTGCACTTCTAATGAAGCATAGAACCATACGCGCATCGAGATTATAACACACCTCCAAGATATTGACAATATGCTGCTTTCCTCGATATTGTTTGTCATGTACTCAATGAAGCTGGATAATAAGCTATTCATCGGTTATATTTAAGCCTTCAAGATCCCCGATTTTTATCCTCCGGTATGGTAACTATCTATCGCAATTGTCACAGAAATTGCACCTGCATTATCGGCGCAAGGAAAATAGATTAAACCGAAAGCAGACGGAGAAACCGATGCCCTACAAAGACAAAGACCGATACCTGTCCGAGGAGTATGAGGAGTACGAGGAGTATCAGAGAAATTTTATCATTGTCTCATGCAAAATCGCTTTCTCATATTTATGGGATTATCTATAACATCTTCTAAAATAATTTGCGTAATCAAGACCATGGTGTATCATAAAACGGCAATGATAGCGTAGTAATCCGATTTATATCCATTTACGTATTCAATATTGTCGATAGTGCCGGGGGGGCCATTTCGATGCGGGCAAGGATGCCAGAAAAATGGCTTTCGGCGGCTGGCGCACAGTCGGATATAACTCTGTCGCCAGTCGCACTTGCCCTATATTTCTTTTTGCCCTTCTTCTTGCGCGCCACGGTAAGAGCGTGTCGGGGCAACATAGTTCCCCATGCTTTTGATCCAGCCATCTTCCATTTCCAGACGCACATCGGCCTCATTAGCAAACACTGCGGTCATGAGTTGCCACAATTACGGTCTTACCCTGCCAGGCATTTTCGTGAGAGATACAAGAAAGCCATCTCAGTTCCTAAGTTTAGAGGACTTCTATCAGAAATATTTAAGCCGGTTGGAAAAGTATGATCAGGCAACCCCTTACCACATGCGATATAATAGCCAGTGGATAACTTTTCAATGTTCTCTTGCTCTCTGGGAAACATAGTATGCTCATTCCGTTCCGATACTAAGAAAGGACCGGCACGTTTTATGGCAGATACAACAGTTGAACGGCACAGCCACGGCAAGGCAGAACTGCCGTCGCCGACTGATTTTTTCAATATCGATCATCTTCTCAGCGAGGAAGAACGCATGGTACGCGACACCGTGCGTAAATTTGTGCGCGAACGCGTCTTACCCATCATCGGCGACCACTTCGAGGCTGCCACGTTTCCCCGCGAATTGATACCCGAAATCGCTGATCTCGGCCTGCTGGGAATGCATCTCGACGGCTACGGTTGTGCAGGATTAAGCGCCGTCTGCTACGGACTGGCGTGTCAGGAATTGGAGGCGGGGGATAGCGGTCTGCGCTCGTTCGTCTCCGTACAGGGGTCGCTGGCAATGTTTCCCATCCATGCCTTCGGCTCGGAGGAGCAGCAACAACGCTGGTTGCCACGTATGGCGCGCGGCGAAGTTATCGGCTGCTTTGGCCTGACCGAGCCGGACGCGGGCAGCGATCCCAGCAGTATGCGCACAACGGCGGTCCGCGACGGCGATTCGTACATCCTCAACGGCACGAAAATGTGGATTACCAACGGCAGCATCGCCGACCTGGCCGTCGTCTGGGTGAAGGCAGAGGACGGCATTCGCGGCTTTCTGGTCGAGCGTGGCACACCCGGTTTTACAGCGAGCGACATTCATCACAAGCTCTCGCTGCGCGCCTCCATCACCTCGGAACTGCATTTTGAGGATTGCCGCGTCCCCGCGCAAAATATGCTGCCCGACGTGCGCGGCCTGCGCGGCCCGCTTTCCTGCCTGGACGAGGCGCGTTACGGCATCGCGTGGGGAGCTATCGGAGCGGCCCGCGCCTGCTACGAATCCGCGTTGGAATATTCGCGAACGCGCATTCAGTTTAAACGGCCCATTGGCAGTTTCCAGTTGGTGCAGCAAAAATTGGCGATCATGCTGACGGAACTCGTCAAAGCGCAACTGATCGCTTTACAGCTTGGCCGCCTCAAAGACGAAGGGCTGGTTCACACTGCGCAAATCTCGCTGGCGAAGCGCAATAACGTGCGCGAAGCACTGAAGACCGCGCGCGAGGCGCGCTCGGTGCTGGGCGCGAACGGCATCACGCTGGAATATCCCATCAGCCGCCACGAGAACAACCTGGAATCGGTCTTCACCTATGAAGGCACAGACGATATTCATACGCTGATCATTGGGCAGGCAATTACCGGCTTCAATGCCTTCTCGTAATGTGCCGCGCGCCGCGCTCAGCATGTTTGCCTTTCCCAGGGCGACGGCAAGCGTCGCCCCTACTTGCCTTTCCCAGGGCGACGGCAAGCGTCGCCCCTTCCCTCCTTGTTATTGAACGATAATCGTCAGTTTTGCTTTGGCATTAGATTGCAAGTTGACAACATAGGTTCCCGGCGAAAAACTTACGATCTCAGAGACCGAGCTATGCGCGGGAATGGTGTAAATGGGGATACCCTGGTACATGATGGTCTGTGCAATGGCAGTAGTATTATCGAGAATAGCCGTCTCCCCCTGCGTCACTGTCACCTTTTTCGGCTTAAAATGGTATCCTTTTGACGACTTAACGATCTTCACCGTGACACTTGCCGCGTTTGCACTATGATGCAGGCCGACGGGCGCAACGGCGTGAGCGCTCGCGCTCAGAGGTACAAAAAGCAAGGCCAGCAGCATCAGGAGCGCACCGAAGCCACTGATGGATAGCATGCGGAAGGCGCTGATTTTTTTCAAGATACATCCTCCTACAGAAAATATGCGCTTTGTTCAGAGATTCGAATTGAATCCTGTAGAGCTTTTATTATACAACCATTGCTCCGCATTCAGGCACATTCCACCTGATCTAGCCTTTACGTACTACCATCTTGAGACAAAGTGATGCCCGCTCCTGGCAGCGCGTGGATCGTGTTGAACCGGCCCTATTGGTATACGGACATGATAGAATTGTGACAAACAGCGTTCTAAAACGTAGAATGATATAATTGCACTGTACACCAAAGGTAGTGAAAGAGCAGCGTGGGAAACGAAGGACAACAACCGCCCCAGCAGCCTCCAGAGCAGAATGGGCCACAAGAATATTATGGCTGGCAATATGACCAGCAAGCGCCGCAAGCAGGCGGTATGCCACAGCCACTGGCTGCGGGACAACCGCCATTGCCTCCGCCCAATCAACTTTCGCCGTTGATTCCGCCTGGTCAAAATCCACCAGGTTATGTACCGTTTGCAGGACCACAACCTACTCCTATGCCACAGTACCAGCAGCCAATTCCTGATATGGGCAGCACGCTAGGTTACAGCCAGGGCATGGAGTACCAGTACTACAATGCCTCGCAGCCGTCGCAGCCGATTGAGGTACTGCGCCAGGCGCGCTTGCAACAATTGCGCGAAGATCGGATGCGCGGCAAGCAGCGCAGGCTACAGCCCGGAGGCACAAACATTCTACAGCGCAAGTTGCTTAATCGTACAGTAAGCAACCGGGCGGTACCCCCTACTCCTCTTCCTGGCTCTGCGCAGGCGATGAGACCTGCTACGCCCGCGCAATCGTCGCCCGCGCGCTCACTGACGCCACAAGAAGCTTCACCTTCTCTCATGCCGCAACGATTACAGGCTGAGGTATTGGCCGAGGCCAGCGAACCATCGCAGAATACCGGATTGATCCAGCGCGTGCGCATCCAGCGCGCCTCCATGATTCTGACTGCGGCGTTTATCGTCAGCAGTATTCTAGGATTGATGCGCAGTATTCTCTTCTCCTTTGTCTTCGGAGCAGGAGCAACTTCTGATGCCTACTTTCAGGCATTCTTGATCCCCAATACTATTTTTACGATGGTTGCTGGCGGCGCGCTCAGCTCCGCTTTTATTCCAGTTTTTACCAGGTACATGACCGCAGATCATGATGAAAAAACAGCGTGGCATGTTGCCAGTGCCGCGCTAAACCTTGCTATCCTGGTGATGATCATTCTCGCCGCGCTGGCAATGATTTTTGCCCGGCAGCTTATCCCGCTCTACAACCCTCCAAGCGCGGCACTGTCAGGTCAGGCCTATCAGAACCAGATCGATTTAATCGTTTCGCTGACGCGCATTATGCTCTTGCAAGCCATTTTGCTGGGCGGCGGTGTCATTGTAACATCAATCTTGCAGGCACAAGAGCATTTCTTGTGGCCCGCCGTAGGTACGGCTGCCTACAACATCGGCATCATCGCGGGCTTGCTGCCCGGCCTTTTTCTTGCTCTCGCTGGACATCGCAACAACACCGTGGCCGTTTACGGCGCGACCTGGGGCGTGGTGGCCGGGGCAGTGCTGCAAGTCATTATCCCTATACCTGCGTTAGTCAAATCTGGCATACATTATAGCTTTAGCTTCGATTGGCGTCATCCTGGTATTATCCAGACAGCACGACAAATGGTTCCGCGCATCATCAATGCCGCCATGCTCTCGTTCTCAACCGGCGTTGATCGCTTCCTGATCTCATTTCTCGGCGTGGTTCTCGCCGCTTCCACACTCGACGGTCTGATCACACAATACGCTCAGGCATTTCAA
>DATLSW010000319.1:0-7936 GCA_035533955.1 Ktedonobacteraceae bacterium
GGCAAAAGACCGGTAAAGGCAAAAATAGCCACCGCCGCGTAACTGCCCAGTAACAAAAAGGCGTGGAAGTATTGCCCAAAACGCACGCCGAAGCGTACGGGCAGCGTCTTCTTGTTCACCGCCATATCGTCCTGGTAGTCGCGGGTATTGTTCATATTGAGGATGGCCGTCACCAGGAAGCCAACCGGCACGCTGGCCGCGAAGGCTGCCCACGACCAGCGCGGAATCTGCACAAAGTACGCGCCCCAGGTCATCAGAAACCCCATCGCGATGTAGACCAGGATATCGCCCAGGCCGCGCGTGGCAAACTTGAAGGGCTTCGCGCTATAGAAGTAAGCAATTGCCATACCGGCCAATCCGAAGAGGATGATCGCCGGGCCAACCAGCGCGATCAGCAGCAGGCCGAAAAGAACGGCGATCACGAAACTGCCGATGCCCGCGCCCAACACCTGGCTTGCCGACATCTCGCCGCGAAAGATCACCGTGCTGGAACCCAGCGACGCGGCTGTATCCAGGCCATAGCGGTAATCGAAATATTCATTGAAGTAGTTGGCCCCAGTTTGCAGAAACAAGCCTGAGAGCAGCGTCGCCATAAAAATAACGACGCTGAATTTGCCGTCAAAGGCTGCCACCGCGCTCCCCACCAGGATCGGGCTGACGGTTGCCGTCAAAGAAAATGGCCGCGCCGTTTTCAGCCAGATGCGCCACGAGAAAGCTGGCGTTTTTCCCGTCTTTGCTGCCGCGTTGTTAGTCATATCACTCCTCAATTTGATCCGTCTACTCTCTATGATATGACGCCGCGGCCAGAACAGCAAAGATGGGTGCAGTGATTGACTATTTGATAGACCGTCACGATCGGGGCAACAACCGCTCCACGACGTCTAATAATTGGCGCGGTTTGAAGGGCTTGGTGAGATATTCGGTGCAGCCGGCACGCAGCGCAGCCTGGTTCTCATCGCTCAGCGCGTAAGCTGTGACGGCGACAATGGGAACATGAGCCAGCTCAGGACGCGAGCGGATGTGCTGCGTGGTGCGATACCCGTCCATCACCGGCATCGATAGATCGGTAAGGATCAGATCGACCGACTCGCGGTCCAGCAGATCCAGCGCCTCGCGGCCATTGGCTGCCGAAAGACAGTGATAACCGCGCGTCGATAACACCCGTTCGACGAGCAGGCGATTCGAAACCTCGTTTTCAATGATCAGAATCGTTGGCGAGTGTGCGCCGGGCGTGGGTGCGTTCATGGTAGTCCCTCTCTCAGCGTGTTCTCAAGGCGCTGCTCTGCGTGACTAAGGTTGTTTTGGCCGTAGGAACGACGGGCAACGTGAACGAGAATGTCGAACCCGCGCCGACAAGGCTCTCTACGGCAACTTCTCCACCCTGGAGTTCGATCAGCTTGCGCGCGATAGTCAGACCGAGACCCGTGCCGCCAAAACGGCGCGTAGTGCTGCCATCTGCCTGGCGAAATGCCTCGAAGATATATCCGAGCGCGGCGGGCGAGATACCGATGCCGCTATCTTGAACCGCTATACGCAGCATATCATACCCTTCCAGACGCCCGCAACGGATCACGACGCCACCCTTCTCAGTAAATTTCAAGGCGTTGGAGACCAGGTTGAGCGCGACCTGGCGCAGGCGATAACTATCGGCCAGCGCCATCGGCAAGCCCTCGTCCGCTTCAAGCGTGAGATATAAGCCTTTGTTGCTCGCCAGCGGCTTCAACTGCTCCACAACTTCTATCAGGCATGGCCGCAGCGTCAACGGCTCCAATTTCACTTCGAGGCGGTCTGCCTCGATTTTAGAGAGATCGAGCATATCATCGACCAGGCGCGAAAGGTCTTCCGCTCGCCGCACCATGAACTGGATATGCTCTTCCTGCTCAGAGGTCAATTCCCCTTCGACAAATCCCTCGACCAGCAATCCGCCATAGCTGATGATACTGTGCAAAGGGGTACGCAATTCATGGGTAACAGTCGCCAAAAATTGCGATTTCAGATGGTTCGCGCGCTCGAGCGCGGCATTTTTATCTTTGATCTCGGCAAACAGCAGCGCGTTCTGGATCGCCATGGCTGCTTGAAAAGCGGCGGTACTCAATAAAAACGTATCGTGGCTCGTCACCGGGTGCGGCTTATCATCGTAGAGAATAAACGCGCCGATCGACTGATTCTGTAGCAAGACAGGAACAGCGATGACGAAACGATACCCGGCTTCAAGCGCCATCTGCGACCATGTCTCGCCGCGTTCCTGATAGATCGGCCCAATGTCCTCGGCGTAAACGATTTTCTGCTTCTGGATCGCCATCCGCGCCAGATTCATATCCAGGTCGCGCAGCGCGGGACGCGGAATGCGCGGGCGGCGCAAACCGTAAGGAGAAGCCCCTACTGCCTGCCGCTTATCGCTGCTGCTGGTAAGGCGCGGCGGCGCGATAGCCGTCAGCTTGGTTGTCACTGCCAATGTGATATCGCTGTTGGGATCAGTATGTACCGTCACAAGGCCGCGCTGAGGAACAGTGAGAGCCGCCAGTTGCGGCTGCGAAACCTGGTCAGACCAGTGCGCGACGGCCCAGGGAGAGAGCATTTCGCGTCCATAGAGCAGCAAGGAAACATCTTTGACCGCCATAATCGATCCCAGGCGCGAGACGAATTCCGCTAATAACTGTTCGAGGTTGAGCGTGGAAATCAAGGCATCGCTCATCGACAACAGCGACTCCATCTGCTTTGTCATGGCAAGACTTTCGCTTTGATGCACCGAGAGCGACGCGGACAATAAGTTGAGAGAGCGAGCCAGCGTTCCCAACTCATCATGGGAATGTATGGCTAAGGGCGTACTCAGGGCTGCATCTTGCGGAACAAGTCCTCTGACCGATGCTTGCAGCTTCCGTAGGGGACGCAAAAAGAAATAGCGGGTAATAAAGGTGAAAAAGAAGACGCCGCCAGCAAAAATGAAGACGCCGATGGCAAAGAAAATGAGCAAAGAACGCCCCGCGACAAGATTGACCTGATCCACCGGCTCAATATCTACCGCGGCCAGCGCGGGAGAACCGCTCAGCTCTGGTGATACCTTCACTGCTCTGGATACAACCAGGATATGCTGCCCTGCGACAGAAGATAGAAAAGGGTCTCCAGAGCCGCAAAGCTGCGCTTGCGAGAGCGACTGAGCGACAGCTTGCCAATGATCGTTGGCCGCAACCACTTGCTGCCCCTGACAGATCACCACATTCAAATCCGTGCTGCCCTGCACAAGCGACTGAACAAAAGCGCTGCCAAGCGGCTGTTCCGCGAGTAATATGCCAGCAGACCCGGCATTCTCTACCGGCACGGCAAAGACCATTGACCAGGAAGCCCCCGGCGCAGTTGACGAAGCGGCATTCTTACCATCCGGCGGCATGACAGAAAAAAGCGACTCGCCGCTCGCCGCTGCGCTCATCAGACCATGAACTAGCGCGGCATTTTCGCCGAGGATATTCTGCCCTTCCTCTAACTGGCCGACAATTCGATTATGCGCATCGATAAGATCAAGCTTTGTCGTCGCCAGGTTATAGTGAAAGGCCACAAGAGCCAGCTCCTCCTTCGCCTGCGTGGGTGTGGCATGAAATGAGGCAGCCAGCAAGGAAAGTGTGGTCGCATCACGCGCTGCTTGCTGCAAGGTTTGCAATTGCTGCGCTACCTGTTGCTGGTAGGCGCGCGCCACGATTGCCAGATGCGCGTTGGCTTCGCGTTCCGCGTCGCGTTGGGAGAGAAAGCTCAGAATGCCCAGAGACAACGCCGAAAAAAGCAGGATGCCCACGAGAAAAATGAGGGCAGTCGCCAATATCAGTTTGTCATTGAGAGAACGCAATCTGAACTTCATATTTCACATCAAATCCAGCTATCATGATGTGGCGGCGCGATTCCCTGCGCCCGTAAAGACCAATTGACCTCGCCCTGGGTCGATTCAGGCGCAATGAATCGCGCCGCCACATCATTGCGCCTGTCAGCACAAAAAAGTAAGGAGAGGACGGGGTGCCAGCTCGTCCTCCCCTTACCGCGCATATGCAACGCACATGCGAAACTCTGAGAAGCGCGCGTGTCAACCCCATGGGGAAAAGGTTACACGTATCAACAAATGAACGCTACAAGCCGCTCGTCGAGGTGGATCTGCTTGCTCGCGGACATCTCGCTCTTCATCCCAGGTCTACCTATTACAACGAATAACTGTGCAAATAGATATCACTTTTTGAACGAGATTTTCCCCATCTGCCAAATTCAGCAGAAAACTGTTAAAACCTACAGCATTTTCTGCGCTTCATGTAACTTTTGCCCATCACACCACAATACGCTCGATCAATCCGAGCGCCAGAAAGTACGCCAGCGAGCGAGCAACCTCCACTTCACTTCGATGAATCAGGCCAGCAACCTCACGCAGGCTGCGCTTCCCGTCCAGCAGCAGAAAAACGAGACGCGCTCGCCTATCCAGCCGGTGGATAATTTGCTCGGCAGCCACCTCAGGCAGCACCTGATAGACACTCTCCGCGTCGATAAGCTGCCCATTCCTCGCGTAGACTGGTTGGCTGAGCTGAGCATTCCTCGTGATCGCCCGCCGCGGGCCAAACAGAGAGCCAGGTACAGCTTGCTGGCCCGGCAGGATTGCCGGTATTTCACTGATGGGCGTCTGGCTGAGCGGTTCCCGCGTCGTCGTCACTGCTCTTGCCGTCGCCTGCATCATGCGCGTCTTTTGTAGCTCTATCGGCAACATCGAGCTGATAGACGAAGAACGCGGCTCAATATGCAATTGCTGCCGTAGTCCAGCAGATACAACCACTCCTTCATGGAAGGATATACGCGCTTCTTTCCAGTTCATCATCTGAGAAAGCGCCGCTTCTCCCGTCTCCCCTCCCATTCTGGCAAAAACTGTATCGCCGTTTTCAAAGAATATCTCTCCCTGCTCCATCTGCTGCTCATTCACACGTTGCACAAACAACAGGCCGGTTTGTCCCCGGAGAGCAGCCATATGCAAAATATCTACGAGGCGTTCCGTTAAAACCGCGTGAGTAATGGTCATTCCCTTCCTCCTCCACAACACCTACATCCCACAACTTCCGAGCCATTCCTTCTATACTATACGCTCACAGCATAAAATTACCGTTAAAATAAGGGCTGACGCTGTGAAAATCCCGTGAATACAGACTATTCAATGGATAGTATACTAGCTAACGGCATTTCATGGTATATCTTACGGTACCTCTGTCCACAAGATCGGGCCGCTCAAATCCTGCTGCTCAATTTGATGCACCGTACCATACCGGGTATCGGCAAGATAGACGCCTTGTTGCCCATCGCTCAAGACGAGCAGAAGCTGGCGTGGATTGTCGGCAAACCAAACAATGACTGAGGTATGCCCGTGCAAGGGCAATATGCGCGTGGCGTCCTGATTATTTGTTGTCAGAGTGACGATAGCGGTCTGCGTACCCGTGCTATAGGCAAGCTGTTGTCCATCCAGCGACCAGGCCGGAGCAGGATCGTCGGCGACATCTTGCGCGAGCAAGCTATCGGTCGCGCTGCCAACATCGACGCTATGCAGCGCGCCGACGCCATCGGAGAGCGAGTCAAGGTAATCAGCATGGTTGCCATCGGGCGACCATTGGGCGAAATTGATCTGCCGCCCCTGCGTGAGTTGCACAGGTGCCGCGCCTGGGGTCACATCCAGCCGCCAGAGGTTCGCGGCCCGTCCGGCGATTGACGTCACCAGGAGCCAACTGCCGATGCCGCCATGCCCGGCCTGGCTGTAGATGGCCTGCACATAATCACCGGCAAGCAGCAACTGCGGCACAGCCGTCCAGCCAGGGCCGACATGTTGTTGCCAGAGGCTATGCACATGGCCGATGACGCCCACACTCCAGGTGATTGTCGGGATGTCGCTGTCAGGCGACCAGCCAAGAGACAATACCGTATCACCAGGATAGGTCGCGGATGGCGCGTGACTGTTGATGATCAATATGCCATGACTCTGGATATTGTAGTCAACAATGCTCTCCGCACCGTTGTGTGTCAGTACAAAGGCCACGCGCGCGCCATCGGGCGACCAGACAGGTTGAGAGACGCTGCCCGGTAGCGGCAGAGCAACCTTCTGTACAGCGCCCGTTTGCGTGGAGTAAAGATACAAGCTGGTCGCGCCCGTGCCACCTGGAGCCGCCACAAAGGCCAGCATCGTACTGTCCTTCGACCAGGCAAGACTATCGAGAATAGCCATACCGGTAGCTGTATCCCAGACCGACAGGGGGGAAACGCCGGATTTAAGCAACGGCTGCGGGACAACGGTATCGCTGAGGCCGTCGCTGCGGACGGCGTGAATCCGCGCCTCTTGCAGGTCAATATAAGCGAGCATATCGCCAGCATAACGTCCAGGCAATGGCTGGCTCACCACCCAATCCGCGGCGACAAGCACGCCGCTGGATGACAATTGCCGCGCAACGTTGCCATCGGCGGACGCGCTCCAGAGAGCGCCATTCTGCAAGAAAACGTAATGCATCCCTTCAGCCAGAGGAACACCCTCCGGCATACCCGCTGGAGGAGTAAAGGCGGCCCCGGAGGAAGGTCTTGCTGGCTGCCTTTGCCAGAAATTCCAGCCGATCAAGCCGCCAACGCCGATCGTGAGCAGCATAACGGCGGCAATAGCGACCTGCATCACGCGCACAACCCAGGAAGCGCGTCTACGGCGCGCGAAGGTAGGGCGAATAATGTGCTGAGTGGAAATGGGCAGCCGGGGAGCGGTGGGAGTAGTGGGAGATGAACTACGCCCCCCCGGCAAAGCTACAAGCTGGGGACGCCCAGGTTTGCTGTACTGAACGGCTCTATAAGGGACAGTCTGAGCCTCACCGCCAGCGCGATGAGACACGCCATCGGTTCCGGTAAGTTCAAGATATTCCGGCGAGGAGAAGAGCTTTTCTCGCAGCGCGGGCGCGGGACTCACGCGGGGAAGTTGGGCCAGCAGCAGATCCAAACGACGAATGTCTGCAAAAGTGGCGCTGCAACGCTTACACTCTTGCAGATGATCAGCGATCTCCTGCTCCAATTGGACTGCTATTGCCGTCGCTTCCCCCAAAGCGAGCGTGCCGTCAAGGTAAGCACTTAGAAGCTCCTCGACTTGCTCGCACTTCATCTTGATTCCCCCCTTGCTCCAGGGTACGATAATGCTCTCGAAATGATTGACGCGCCCGCGACAGATACATCTTGACGCCGCTTTCCGCGATGTTGAGCGCCTGGGCAATCTCACTATACGAAAACCCTTCCTGCGTGTAGAGGAGAAGCGCGGCACGATACTGCTGAGGCATCCGGCGGAGAGCAGCGCGCACCAACTCTGTGGTTCCGTACATTTCTTGCGGATCCGCACTCTCTACATCAGCGGGTTCATGGTCGAGGTCTTGCCACGGCAACCACGCTATCAACTTCCGACGACGCAGCGCATCATAGGCCGTATTCGTCGCAATGCGGTATAACCAGGCCGACAGCTTCAGATTGCCGTCCATTTTGGGTAACGCGCGGAATGCCTTGAGAAAGGTATCTTGCGTTAAATCATCAGCCTGTTCACGATCACCTACCAGATGATAGACGTAATTATAGATAGGTGTCTTATATTCGTCGTATATTTGCTCAAAAGACCAGGAGCTTTCCTGCGTTTCCGCCCTAGCCATGCGCTAAAATCCCTTCGATGGCTACAGTTATCGAGTTGTCCGTTCCATACAAACGATAACCACCATCTCCAATGGGGCATAACCACCACGGAAAAGCGCGTATCCTTCTGTTAGTGGAACGGACGACTAACATATTGAGTAACATTGGCGAACGAGTCGATGAGTGCTTTTTCGCCTCTATGATGGTTCTATGGTAGCATATTTTTTCGCCAATGCTGAATTGCATGGTACTGGCGGTAGTACTATTGGGGGAAGGTCATCCTTTG
>DATLSW010000320.1:0-4123 GCA_035533955.1 Ktedonobacteraceae bacterium
GTCGCAAGACGAGGAAAAGTACCAGATCAAATCGCCCGCCGACGCGGCAAACCTGGTCATGTCGGATATGATGTTCCTCGATCACGAGCAGTTGCGCATCCTGGTTCTCGATACCAAAAACCAGGTGGTGGAGAATATCTGTCGCTACCGGGGGACGGTGAATAGCTCCGTGCTGCGCACCGCCGAGGTCTTTCGACCCGCCGTGATCCGCAATTGCCCCGGTGTCATCGTTTGCCATAACCACCCCAGCGGCGACCCCACTCCTTCACCCGAAGACCTGCATGTGACGAAGCAACTGGTCGAAGCAGGCCGCCACCTCGACATCGAATTGCTCGATCATATCGTCATCGGCAATCGGCGCTTCGTCAGCCTGAAGGAAAAGTTAAATTGGTGATAGTCAAAAAAATCGGGACAACCGCGCGGTCGTCCCGATTTTTTTGACCTTCCTATTATCCTTCGGCCTGCGCCGCTGCCGGTTCGCGGCGTTCAGGCTTCACGACATTACGTTTGCGCGGGCGTGCGTGGCCGTTCGCCGTTTCCCTGGCGGGAATCTTTGCTGAGATGAGCGGCGCTTCCAGGGCCGCCCCCAGCACGTCGCGGATGTCAGAGGCGAAGACGAAGTGCATCTCGTCGCGCAGTTCTTGCGGCAGGTCTTCCATCAGATCAGCCTCGTTCTTCTGCGGCAGAATCACCGTCCGAATGCCGGAGCGATAGGCCGCCAGCACCTTCTCTTTCACGCCGCCAATGGGCATGACTTTGCCGCGCAGCGTGATCTCGCCCGTCATGGCGACATCAGAACGCACCCTATGCCCGCTTGCCAGCGAGACCAGCACCGTCGCCATCGTCACGCCCGCCGACGGGCCGTCTTTGGGGATGGCTCCCGCCGGAACGTGGATATGGATGTTCTGATCCTCGAAGACGTTGGCGGGCAGACCCAGCGCCTCCGAGTTCGAGCGCACGTAGCTGAGCGCGGCCATCGCTGATTCTTTCATGACATCGCCCAACTGGCCCGTCAGGATCAACTGGTTCTGCTTGCCCGGCATCGAGGCCGCTTCAATGAAAATGATCTCGCCGCCGACCGGCGTCCATACCAGTCCCGTTGCGATGCCGGGGCGGTCGATGCGCTCCGCCGCTTCCGCGAAGAATCGCTGGCGGCCCAGGTAGTCGGCCAGTTGCTCGGCCGTCACCGTGATGGGAGTTGCGCGTCCCTCGGTGATCTGCTTCGCCACCTTGCGACAAAGCGAACCGATCTCGCGTTCCAGGTTACGCACCCCGGCCTCGCGAGTGTAGTCGCGCGCGATATGGCGAATGACCTCATCGTCGATCTCCAATTCGCCGCTTTTTAGCCCGTTGGCCTCAATCTGTTTGGGCAGCAGGTACTGGCGAGCGATGTGCAGCTTCTGCTCCTCCGTGTAGCCGGAGAGTTCCAGGATTTCCATGCGGTCGCGCAGCGGCGCGGGAATAGGCTCCAGGCTGTTCGCTGTGGCGATGAACATCACTCTCGACAGATCGAAGGCCACGTCGAGGTAGTTGTCGCGGAAATTGTAATTCTGTTCCGGGTCCAGCACTTCCAGCAGCGCCGACGACGGATCGCCGCGCCAGTCCGCTCCCACCTTGTCCACCTCGTCGAGCATAATCACCGGATCATTGGTCTCGACGCGGCGCAGTGTCTGGATGATGCGCCCCGGCATGGCTCCGATATAGGTGCGGCGATGGCCGCGAATCTCGGCCTCGTCGCGAATGCCGCCCAGCGACATGCGCGCGAATTTGCGCCCCAACGCCCGCGCGATAGACTGGCCCAGCGAGGTTTTGCCCACGCCCGGCGGGCCGACAAAGCACAGGATCGGCTCGCGATTGATCTGGCGCATTGCCTCGGCGGACGGCAGTGGCTGCGTCGGCGTGTGGATTTCGCCGTTATCGCCCGCTTCTTTCGCCTCCTGCTGCGCCGCTTCCGCCGCGCGCTGCTGTTCTTCGGCTCTGCGCTCCTCTTTCAGACGGCGCACCGCCAGGTATTCGAGGATGCGCTCTTTGACCTTCACCAGATCGTAATGATCGTGGTCGAGGACATCACGGGCGTGCGGCACATCGATCTTCTCACCCGTACTCTTGCTCCACGGCAGGCTCGCCAGCAGTTCAACATACGTGCGAATGATGCTATATTCCGGCGAGACCGTGGGCAGTTTCTCCAGACGCGACAATTCGCGCTTCGCCTCTTTATACGCCTCTTCGGGCAATTTCGCTTCTTCGATTTTAGCGCGCAGTTCATTGATCGTGGCCTGCTCTTCGCTCTCCTCGCCCAGTTCGCGCTCGATAGCCTTGAGTTGCTCGCGCAGCAAGTATTCGCGCTGCACCTTCGTCATCTCTTCTTGCGCGCTATTTTGAATCTTGCGCCCCAGCTCGAAGATTTCCAGTTCGTGGGCCAGATAACTGCTCAACTGCGTCAGCTTCTCGCGCACCGAGTCGGTTTCCAGCAACTTCTGGCGCAGTTCCAGCTCCATCTGGATAAAGGTCGCAATGACGTAAAGCACCTGGCGCGGCTCTTCCAGGTTCAGCGCCGCCGCCGCCACGCCTTCGGGGATGCTCTGCACGAGCGCGACCAGTCGCTGGAAGTAGCTGACGACGTTGCGCTTGATAGCCTCGGTCTCATCATCGTGTTCCTGCACATCCGGTTTGACCGTGATACGGGCAACCAGATACGGTTTCTCCTGTGTAAACTCGCCAATCTCCACGCGCTCCAGACCCTGCACGATGATCTGGATCGTGCCATCGGGCATCCGCAACATCCGCGCCACGCGCGCTGCCGTACCAATGCGGAAAATGTCGTCCGGGCCCGCCTGATCGGTATCGGCGGACTTCTGCGCTACCAGCACAACCAGCCTGTCTCCACGCATCACGTCGTCAATCAGGCGGATCGAGCGCGGTTGGCCTGCTCCCAGCGGCTGCACTGCATAGGGATAAACGACGGTATCTTTGAGCGGCAGCACCGGCAAGATGTCGGGAATATTGGGCCGCTCATCATCCGACTTAGGCCGTAGCCCTGCCTCTCCGCCCTCGCCGTCATTGCGCGGCAGGCCGATCGCGCCATAGAGATCATCGTCGTCAGCAAACAGCAAATCGTCGTATCCATCCACAGGAGGTATAGGCTCCAATTCCAGCAGATCTTCCTCACTTATTTTTCGATCGATGTTCTTTTTCTTTCTTGGCATATAACTTTCTCATCACAGAACTATGCTCTACAACTGTTCGTTGGGGACACTCTCTTTAATAGGTACACGTTCAGGGTCATGTTCCAGTAACTTTGGTAAATCGACCCATAGGAAACCATTCTCGTAACGCGCCTCTATCCCTTCCTGATTCACCGGGAAGAGCAGCAGCACTTCTACGCGGAATGGGCCATAGCGCACCTGCGCCTCGCGATAGGATAGCTGGTCATTCTGATTGGTATCGTCGCGTCGCTCGCCGCTGACAACCAACGCATCTTCGTACAATGTAACATCGATATCTTCTTCGTTCATTCCCGCCAGTTCGATCTTCACGGTCATCATCTCCGCCGACTCACGAATATCGGCGAAGGGACGCCACGCGGCTGATCGCTGCAAGATCGACGGCTGCATCTGCTGGAGCGCATCGTGCAAAAGCTGGCGGTAATAGCGCTCCATGTCTTGCCTTGAGCCATCGCTGTAACGATAGGTAACATACCGATAGCGCATTCGCATGGTGTAATCACCTCTGGTCAGGGTTCTCTGTCAGGTTCGCTGTTGCAAATAGAGGAAAAGCCTACCTGAATTTATCGTCTTGATTATGGCATGATTAAAGGGAAAATGCAAGCACTGATCTACAGCGGGTCTCCATCCTTGCGGGGGAAACTGAGTAAAAAAGAGAGAGGAGGAAGAGAACAGGGGGCTTGTCCTTCGTTGGATCTGGTAAGAAAAACCATCAGATGACGGAGGACAAACGTTGCCAAACCAGCATATCACAGAAGAAGGAGCCAGCAGCGAAGCGATCCTGGTGCCATTAGACCTTGGTGAGTTGCAGATTGTGAGCCAGGAATGGCTCGCCACTGGGACAATCAGGGTAAAGGTGAGAGCAAGCACGACCCAAGCCACCTGCCCACATTGTCAAA
>DATLSW010000321.1:0-6625 GCA_035533955.1 Ktedonobacteraceae bacterium
GACCATTCTCCTGGGCATCCTGGCGTTCGTCGCCATCGGCAGCGCCTGGACTGCCGTCAGCGACATGCTGCGCCTGCGTGACGCGCGCCGCCACGTTATCATCATTACGCGGGAAGATTTCGTGAAGCAGGAAGGCGACAGAATCATTCATGTGCCGCTGGTCGATGTGCGCAATGTCACCGCGCGCGGCAAGGCTCCCATTGAACGCTCAACCAGCGAGGCGCAGGGCGAGCTGAATATGCCGACAGTTGGTGAGCATTTTGTCGGTTTATTCGCCGGACGCGGCTATACGCAGCGCGGGATGCGCTGGCGGCGCGGGCGTATGCGCACCCCAGCGTCTCTCGCCTTCATTGATATGCGCTCGGACAGCGAAGTGACCGTCGTCCGCGACACTGCCTACGGCGACCCATTCCTGATCGCGGCCTCCTTGAAACAATACGCCGCCGCCGCCCAGGGCATGGGTCATTCGTAGCCTCCCGATGTATCGTGGAGGCACGATGTATCGCGCCCGCCCACGCACAAGGGGATAATTGCGCTCAGAAAGCAAGGTACAAGCCATGCTGCTCGCCATTGATATCAGTAATACCAACATCAAGTTCGGCGTGTATAACGGAGAGACCATGGATCGCCACTGGGTTGTCTCCACGGCGCGCCAGCACACCACCGACGAATACGCCATGCTATTGAGCGACCTGATGCGACACCACGGCTACGAGTTAACGCGCGTCAACGACATCATCATGTCCAGCGTTGTGCCACCGCTGACGCCCGTCTTCCAGGAACTGGCAGAACGCTACTGTGGCAAAGAGGCGCTCGTCATCGACTACTCGCTTGACCTGGGTATGAAGCTCTTGATCGACAATCCCTGGGAGCTTGGCTCGGATCGCATCGTCACCTCGTTGGCGGCTCACTCTCTCTACGGCGGCCCCGCCATCATCATCGCCTTCAGCACCGCCACCACCTTCGACGTCATCTCCACCGAGGGCGATTTCCTGGGCGGCGCCATTGCTCCCGGCCTTGTCATCTCCGCCGAGGCGCTCAGCAGCGCGGCCTCGCGCCTCTATCGCGTCGATCTGACACCGCCTTCGTCCGCGCTTGGCAAAAATACCATCGACAACATGCAATCAGGCATCATCTTCGGCCATGTCGGCCTCGTCCAGGGTCTCATTTCACGTCTGCGCCTGGAAATACCCGGCGTCTCTGACGACAGTACGGTCAAAGTCATCGCCCACGGCGGCCTCGCATCGTTAATGGCCCCGCTCATCCCTGAGATCCAACACATCAACCAGTACCTGCCCCTCGAAGGGCTGCGCCTGGCTTATCGTAAATTGCGCGGGCGAGCTTGACGGGGGCAAGATCAAGGGGCGACCCTTGCGGGGTCTCCGTCCTTGAGGGGAATTCCGTAGGGGTGTGGGCTTGCCCCGCCCGCAGACGTGGCGTCCAACCGACGCGGGCGGGGCAAGCCCACGCCCCTACTCGACCAATCTCCCCCGAAGGATGGAGACCCCCTTGCGGTCGCCTGCCTATTCCTCTGGCAGGCCGACGAGGATGGTCTGCCCATCGACCCTCACGGGGTACGTCATAATATCCGCCCGCGCGGGGCCACGCAGCACTTTGCCGGTACGAATGTTGAATTGCGCGCCGTGCCACGGGCAAGTCAACACCTCACCGTCCAGCTCGCCGTCGCTCAAAGGGCCACTAATGTGCGTGCAATTATCGGTAAAAGCGCAGATCGTGCCGTGCATCTTCGCCAGACAGACAGGCTCACCGTCCACTTCGACACCCAACAATGTCCCTTCATCTAGATCGTCGATAGCCGCGACCTTATAAAATGTGGCTGCCCCATTTATGGCGGCAGATTCTTTATTCATCGTCGTTATCTGTGGGCGGCTTTTCCAGGCCGGCCAGCGCCAGGCTGCTGTGCAGCACGCGCAGCGAAAGAAACGCGCACTTCATACGTGCCGGGCTGATGGGGATGCCCAGCGCCTCTAACACTTCATCTTTGCCCAGCTTCACCACCTCATCGACCGTCTTGCCCTCGATCATCTCAGACAGCATCGAGGCTGTCGCCTGGCTGATCGCGCAGCCGCGCCCCTGGAAGCGCACTTCCTGCACGCGATCCCCATCGATCAACAGGTCGATAGCAAGCTGATCGCCGCACAGCGGATTGGAGTCCTCCGCGTGCGCCGTCGGCTGCTCCAGCTTGCCGTAATTGCGCGGATTGCGATAATGATCCAGAATGTATTCGCGATAATAATCCATTGACATAAGCTCTGCTCTCAATCACAGGCGAAAAATCTCAATCGCCCTGCTCAATCCCCGTACCAGCGCGTCGATTTCTTCCGGTATGGTATACACATAGAAACTCGCGCGCGCCGTCGCCGCCAGACCGTAGCGTTCCATCAACGGCTGCGCGCAGTGATGCCCGGCGCGCACAGCCACACCCGCCTCCTGATCGAGAATCGAAGCCAGATCGTGCGGGTGAATATCGCCCACCGTAAAAGACACCACGCCGCCCCTTGTGGCCTCCCCATTCATGGGAGGACCGTACAGCGTAATGCCGGGTACAGCCTGCAACTGCTCGAGCGCGTAGCGCGTCACCGCCTGTTCGTGACGCTGCACATTCTCCATACCCAGCGCATTCAGATAATCAACAGCCGCGCCCAGGCCAATTGCCTCAGCAATGGCCGGCGTCCCAGCCTCGAACTTCCACGGCAGATCATTCCAGGTCGCATCGCGCAAGCTCACGTTGCGGATCATATCGCCGCCGCCCATGAACGGCGGCATCGCCTCCAGCAGATCGCGCTTGCCATACAGCACGCCAATACCTGTCGGCCCCAGCATCTTATGCCCGCTGAACGCCAGGAAATCCACGTCCAGCGCCTGCACATCCACCGGCATGTGCGGCACGCCTTGCGCGCCGTCAACCAGCGCCACGGCCCCTACTTCGTGCGCCTGCGCGATCATTTCCTTGACCGGATTGATCGTTCCCAGCACATTCGACATATGCGTGAAGGCGACCAGTTTGGGCTGTTGTCGCAAAAGTTGTTCGTAGACGTCAAGTTGCAGCAGGCCGTCATCGGTGACGGGAATAAACTCCAGCCTTGCCCCGCTGCGCTGCGCCAGCAACTGCCAGGGAACCAGATTGCTGTGATGCTCCATCTCCGTCAACACGATCAGATCGCCCGCGTGAATATTGGCGCTGCCCCAGCTATAGGCGACAAGGTTGATGCTCTCCGTGGAGTTGCGCGTGAAGATAACCTGTTTGGCCTGCCGCGCGTTGAGGAAACGCGCCACCTTCACGCGCGCCTTCTCCATCTGCGCCGTGGCCTCTTCGCTCAATTCATAAACGCCGCGATGCACATTCGCGTGCGTCGTCTCGTAGTAGACGCTCATCGCATCAATCACCGCGCGCGGCTTCTGCGAACTGGCTCCGCTATCGAGATACACCAGCGGCTTGCCATGCACCATACGCGACAGGATCGGGAAATCGCCGCGAATCGCCTCCACTGAGAACGTGGCTACCCCATTCATGGCGGCGGCCTCTGTTTCACCTGATTGTATCATATGCGACCTGATTTCTCTAGTAAGGGCCAGCAACCTCTTCGGTAAAGTTGTGTCATTCCTGGCAACTGCGGTTGCCAGGAATGACACAACTTTATTATTAATATTCAGTCAACTGAATCTCTTCATCCTCAGTAGAGCCGCCGAGGGCCACAGCGTACTCATCGACGCCCTCGATCTCCCAGCGTTCCTGCGCATCCAGCCAGGCATCGGCCTCCTCTTCCCCGCTCATACGGCTCACAATGCTGCGGCGCAGGCGGTTGCGCAGATTCTCTAGCCCGATACGCTGCAAAACTGGCTCGAAAAAGCCCTGCACGATGATGCGCTCCGCCTCCTCGCGCGCAATACCCCGCACCATCAAGTAGAAAAGCTGCTCCTCATCGATCTTGCCCGTCGTCGCCCCGTGGCTCGCGCTCACCTCGTTCGCCCCGATCTCCAGGCTGGGAATCGACTCCGCCCGGCACTCGTTGCTCAACAGCAGCGTGTGATCGGCCAGAAATGACGCCGTCTGCTGCGCGTGCGGCTGCACGCGGATCATTCCCGTGAACTCCACGCGCGACTGATCCGTCAGCACGCCCTTGACCATCGTTTCCGCGTTGGTGGCGATGGCATCGTGATTAGAAAGCGTATGCATACTGATGCGCTGGTCGTGATCGGTGAAAAAGACGCCCACCAGTTCGGTCGCGCTGCCGTTGCCGCTCAGCTCCGAACCGATATTCTCTACCGTCACTTTGCTGCCAATATCGGCCATCACCCAGGTGGAACTCGCGTCCTTCTCGTGAACGGCATTCTTATTCGTCACATTCCACACGTTGAGGCCCAGGTCTTGCAGATTGCTGAACTCCACCTGCGCCGCGTTACCCACGAACAACTCCACCACATCGTTCATGAACGAGGGCTGCTCGCCCTCGAAAGCCGAATTGTACTCGCAGACGAAGCGCAGTTTGCTCTGTGTATCCGCCACGATCAGCGTGTGCGGGAAAATGGCGGCGGTTGGCTCGTCGATCCAGAACTGCGCCAGGATCGGCTGCTCGATCTCCACACCACGCGGCACGTACAGGAAGACGCCGCCGCTCCAGAAGGCCGCGTGCATAGCCGTATACTTGTTGCTCTCAACAGGCACACAGGTGGTCATAAAGTACTGCCGCACCAGTTCAGCATGCTCGCGCGCAGCCGTCTCCAGACTGCACAAAATCACCCCTTGCCGCTTCAGCTCATCATCGAGTTCAACGCGCACTACCGACGAATTGCGCTGCACAATCAAGCCGGAGCGATCCGCGACCGGCGCGTCGCGCAGAGCCTGCTCGATGGCTGGCGTGAACACACCATCACTCGCGGGAATATAAGGCGTCAGATTCTGAAACTTGAAATTCGCCATCGTGCGCAGCGTGCCAAGATCGCCGCGGTTGCCGAGCGGAGCCTCCAGGCGGTTGTATACGTCCCAGGAGCGCAGACGTTGTTGCCGCAGCCACTCCGGCTCATCCTTGCGCCGCGACAACTCCTCGACGAAATCGCGCGACAGACCCTTTGCCATTACCTCAGACATTGGCGCTCACCTCGTTCTCAGCGCCGCTCGGCCTGAGCCACTCGTAGCCCTTGTCTTCCAGTTCCAAAGCCAGTTCCTTGCCGCCGGACTTCACAATCCGCCCATCGTACATCACATGCACAACATCAGGCACAATATAGTTCAACATGCGCTGGTAATGCGTGATCAGCAAGATACCCACCTCCGGACCGCGCAGCGCGTTCACACTCTCGGAAACAATCTTCAACGCGTCGATATCCAGGCCCGAATCTGTCTCGTCCATCAGCGCGATCTCCGGCTCCAGCAGAGCCATCTGCAAAATTTCCGCCCGCTTCTTTTCGCCGCCAGAGAAACCATCATTGATCGAACGGTTAATAAAACTGTTATCAACCTTCAGCAAGCGCATCTTTTCCTGTAACATCTTGCGGAACTCGCCAGGAGGAATACCCTTGCGCTTCCCCATCTTGCCCGTCGGCCTCTCACCCTCGTCGAGCGGCTTATTGCCCTCGCGCACCGCTTCGAGCGAACGGCGCAAGAAGTTGGCAACGCTCACGCCAGGGATGGACATCGGATACTGGAAGGCCAGAAAGAGACGCATGCGCGCCCGGCGGTCGGGCGAATATTCCAGAATATTCTCACCCTTGAACCAGATTTCTCCCTCCGTCACCTCATACTTGGGATTGCCCATAATCACATTCGCCAGCGTGCTTTTCCCGGAACCGTTCGGCCCCATCAGCGCGTGGACCTCGCCCTGCCGCACCACCAGGTCAACGCCGCGCAAAATCGCCTTGCCTTCAATGTTCGCGTGCAAATTTTTAATAACAAGTTCTGATGCCATTACGATACACATACTCCTTATACTGTAGGGACCGGGCTTGAGGGTCCGTATTCCGTCCGGCAACGCCGCTCTCGCGGCTAGTTTCACTGAACCGGGCGGAGTGGAAGCCCCGTCCGCAGATTCGCCATTGGTTGAATGTCAGAAAGCGCGATGAAACGCTGGTTTGTGCTAACGGCTGGGGTTGTCATAGCCTCCCGATTCGCCGCGGAGGCGGTCTCCGCTTGCAGCAGATCAGCCAGCGTCATGCCGTCTAGCGTCTGTGCCACCACATCGCGCAGCTTAGCCCACAGATAATGCGTCTTGCAGGAAGCGAGGAAGCCGCAAATCTGGCTCATCTCGCCCTCCGTCGCGCAAATCATCGGCGCGATTGGCCCTTCGAGAACGCGCACCACCTCGCCCATCGTGATCTCATCGGGCGCGCGGATCAAGCGATAGCCGCCATGCGCCCCGCGCGTGCTGGCGACAAGCGGAGCATCCGCCTCGCGCAAAAGCTTGATCAGTTGCTCAAGGTAGGCCAGCGGCAACATCTCGGCCTGGGCAATATCCGTCAGCGAGCGCGGCTGCTCCCCGAAATGACGAGCGAGATCGACCATGATTCGCACGCCGTATTCACCTTTGGTTGATATTCCTAAGTTCATGGCTTACTCCCTTCCGTCAAAATCCAGGCGGCTCCTCGACAGCCGATACCGGAAACCTGT
>DATLSW010000322.1:0-7343 GCA_035533955.1 Ktedonobacteraceae bacterium
ACTGATACCTTCGGCTTTGGCTGGACAGGCGATGTCAAATATCACCTGGGAGCGGAACACACGCTGGACGAGGAGCATACCGTTGAACTCAAAATTATCCTTTCGCCCAATCCAAGTCACCTGGAATTTGTTAATCCGGTGATTGACGGCATGACGCGCGCGGCTCAGGAAGATCGCCTTGTCAGCGGCGGGCCGCAACAGGACGTCGATCGCGTGTTGCCCATCGTCATTCACGGAGACGCGGCGTTTCCTGGCGAGGGGGTCGTTGCTGAAACACTGAACCTGTGGCAACTCAAGGGCTACTGGGTCGGCGGCACGATTCACATCATCCTCAACAACCAGCTTGGCTTTACCACGGAACCGCAGGACAGCCGCTCGACACACTTCGCCAGCGATCTAGCAAAGGGTTTCGAGATACCGATCATTCATGCGAACGCAGATGATCCCGATGCCTGTCTGACGGCAACGCGCCTCGCGCAGGCATTCCGTGACCAGTTTCATAAAGATGTGCTGATCGAACTCGTCGGCTACCGGCGCTGGGGCCACAACGAAGGTGATGAGCCTTCGTTTACACAGCCGAAGATGTACGAGGTCATCCGCTCGCACCCAACCGTACGCGAACTCTACGCGCGCACCCTGATCGAGCAAGGGATCATTACCGAAGCCGAGGCAGACGCGATGATCAAGGATGCTTTTGGCGTGCTGGAGCAGGCCAAACAGGAGGCAGACAGCGGCGCATACATGGAAGAAGATGAAAATGAAGGTCTCAACGGTAATGGTCATAGAGAGCAGAGCGGGAGTCTACCGCCCGTTTCCACCGAGCAATTGACGAACAGCAATAACGAACTGCTAGCGTGGCCGCGGGGATTTTCACTTAACAGTAAACTGGCGCGCCTGCTGCAACGGCGGACAACGACGCTCGGCCCCGATGGCGGCATCGATTGGGGACAGGCAGAAGCTCTGGCCTTTGCCTCAATCCTCGCCCAGAACATCCCGATCCGCCTGATTGGTCAGGACAGCGAACGCGGCACATTTAGCCAGCGCCACGCCGTGCTGCACGATCAATATAATGGCGAGACCTACATCCCACTCCAACACCTTTCGGAGTCGCATGCGTCGTTCGCCATTTATAATAGCCCGTTGAGCGAGGCCGCCGCGTTAGGTTTTGAGTATGGCTATAGCGTTCTTGCCCCGGACGCGCTGGTCCTGTGGGAAGCGCAATACGGGGATTTCGCCAACGCTGCTCAGGTCATCATCGATCAATTCATCTCGTCGGGCCAGGTCAAGTGGAAGCAGCACTCTTCACTCGTTTTGTTGCTCCCGCACGGCTATGAAGGCCAGGGGCCAGACCACTCAAGCGCGCGCCTGGAACGCTACCTGCAACTCTCAGCTCAGATGAACTGGCGCGTAGCCAACTGCTCGACTGCTGCGCAATACTTTCACCTGCTGCGGCTACAGGCATATAACCTGAGCCATAGCCCGCGCCCGTTGGTAATCATGACACCGAAGAGCCTGCTGCGCAATACGCTGGCAGCGGCAACGCTGGCAGAATTAGCTGAAGGCGCGTTTCAGCCTGTTATTGACGATCACGCCGCACTGGCGCACGCGGGCGATATCAGAAGGATACTGCTTTGCTCTGGTAAGATGGCTATCGACTTGCTCGCGCATATAAAGCACAGTGATACAGCAATTATTCGTGTCGAGCTGCTCTATCCCTTCCCTGAGCAAGCCATCAAACAGGCGCTCGCCCACTATCCAAACGCGCGTGCCATACTGTGGGTACAGGAAGAACCACGCAACATGGGAGCGTGGAGCTATATCGCGCCTCGCCTGGAGCCTCTGGCCGGTTCCGCGGCACTACAAGTTATCAGTAGACCGGATCGCGCCAGCCCTGCCTCCGGTTTCATGGACCTGTTCCAGGCCGAGCAAGAAGAGATATTGGCCGCAGCCTTGCAACCAGCAATTATAGAACACGGAGGCAAAAATGTCCGTTGAAATACGTATTCCCACGTTAGGTGAATCCATCGTTGAGGCCACTATTGCCTCGTGGCTCAAGCACGAAGGCGATAGGGTGAGCCAGGGGGAAGCGGTGGCCGAACTGGAAACCGACAAAGTCAATATCGAGGTGACAGCGGATCAGGAGGGCATCCTACAGAAGATCATGAAGCAAGAAGGCGAGACTGTGACCGTTGACGAGGTCATTGGCATGATCGACGATAGCGCCGCGCCGTCGCCGCGGCCATCCACCACCGCGACAGATAGACAGCGCGTACCAACCGGCCCGCTGCAAGCGGCGTCGGAAATAAGCGACGGGCAGCGTCCGCCGTCGCCCCTGGCGCGCCGCATTGCCGCCGATCATAACATTGACATCTCGCAAGTGAAGACGGCCAATCCGCATGGTCGCGTGACCAGAGAAGACGTGTTTGGCTATATGACGCAGCAGTCAGCTCCGCCGCCGACAAAACCAGCCGCCGCTGCTCCGCCGCCATTGTCCATGCAACAGGTGGGAGCGCCGAATCGTGAAGAGCGCGTGCGCCTATCGCGCCGCCGCCAGACTATCGCGCAGCGTCTGGTCGAAGCGCAGCACACGGCAGCCATGCTCACCACTTTTAACGAAATAGACATGAGTACCGTCATAGAGATAAGAAGCCGGCGCAAAGAGGCGTTCAAGGAACGGCACAACGTCTCGCTTGGTTTCATGTCGTTCTTCACCAAAGCGGTAGTGGGCGCGCTCAAAGCCTTTCCACGCCTGAATGCTGAGATACAGGGCAACGAAATGGTTCTCAAGCATTACTATGATATCGGCATTGCGGTGGGCGTCGAAGAGGGTCTGGTCGTGCCGGTATTGCGCGACGCGGATCGCAAGAGCTTCGCCGCTATCGAGAGCGAAATCGCTGAACTAGCAAAAAAGGCTAGAAGCAATACGCTTTCCCTGGCAGAATTGCAGGGCGGTACGTTTACTATTACAAACGGCGGCGTTTACGGCTCGCTGATGTCAACGCCGATTCTCAACGGCCCGCAGGTTGGCATTCTGGGAATGCATAAAATCGAGCAGCGCCCGGTCGTGGTCAAGGGAGAAATTGTCATTCGCCCGATGATGTATGTCGCATTATCATACGATCATCGTATTGTCGATGGCGGTGAAGCCGTTCAGTTTCTGGTACGGGTGAAAGAACTCGTGGAAGATCCGGAGACGCTGTTATTAGAAGGGTAATATACCTCTCGACATGCCAGAGGATAGCCTGTATAATCTCATTGATAACAAAAGAGGGAATAATCAGAGTCAAATGTAGAGGAGTCGTTGCTGTATGCAAGCGCCCAATCCCAAAAAACAGAGCGATGAAGAACTGAATGTCCTGGTTGGCAAGACGCTTGGGCATTTTCGCATTGTTGAACGCATTGGGTCTGGCGGTATGGCAACAGTCTTCAAAGCGTTTCAGCCCACGCTTGAACGCTATGTAGCCATTAAGGTGCTGCCATCACACTACGCGCGCGAACCCAACTTTGTGAAACGGTTTGTGCAGGAGGCTCGCGTAGTAGCGAAGCTGGTTCATCCAAATATTCTCCAGATTCATGATTTCGGCGAACAGGATAACATTACCTACATCGTCATGGAATACGTGGAGGGAGGAACGCTCAAAGAACGGCTCGCACGTCCTTTGTCTACAAGCGACGCGGCGGATTACATCATTCAGGCCGCCGAGGGGCTGAGCTGCGCTCACGCGAACGGTATCATCCACCGGGATGTGAAACCCGCCAATATGCTGCTGCGCAAGGACGGCTTCCTCTTGCTCTCTGACTTTGGCATCGCGAAAATTCTCGAAGGCACGGCCAACCTCACGCGCGCGGGCGTCGGCATCGGCACGCCACAATATATGTCACCTGAACAGGGGACAGGTGCTACAGTCGATCCCCGCAGCGATATCTATTCACTCGGCATTGTCCTCTTCCACTGCCTGGCAGGCCAGGTTCCATTTACTGGCGACACGCCGCTCTCGATCACCCTGAAACATTTAAATGAACCTTTACCGATAGAAATGCTGCGCGCGAAGAATATTCCCGCGCCTATCGAACAGGTGATCCTCAAAATGACGGCGAAGCGCGCTGAAGATCGCTACCAGACCACGAATGCACTGATCGAGGCGCTGATTGCCTCGCTCACTGCCTCGCAGATCGCGCTGCCGCAGCGCTGGCGTCCCGGCTCCTCTTCTCCTATGCCGAAGCTGGATACCCCGGCTTCCAATAGCGGGACGCTGTTACCCGGCATGTCTAACCAGCCGGTGCAGAGGCTGCCGACGCCATCCTACCCGCAGCCTCAGCCATTCTTTCATCCAATACAGCCGCCGGTGGTGACAATCCCGTGTTTCCGCTGCGGGGCTTCCAATCCGAGTACGCGCCTGTTCTGCACCACATGCGGTTATGAACTGGCTGATCGACGCGCCGCCGCCGACCGTTTCCTGGGACCCAATGGACGTCCTGTGCTGGCCCGCCTCACCATCCGTGATGGAGCGATGACCAACCGCTCATACCGCTTCCACCAGGATGTCACCACTATCGGACGTACCAGCGGCAACGATCTGGTGATCGCTGGTCGCACGGTATCGCGCCGTCACGCGCGCCTGTGGTTCGATAGCGGGCGCTGGATTTTAGAAGATTTACAGAGCGCCAATGGAACGCGCATCAACAATACCTTGATCAATCAACCCGTCGTGTTGAAAGATGGCGATATAGTCAGTTTTGGCGACGAAATGGTTGTTTTTAACATGACGTACTAATTTCTGGGAAGGATCAGTTTTATGAGTTCTATCAGTCCGGTGGTACAGATCGCGCAGCAAATGCTGTTGGGGGGAGCGGTCAAGCAAAATCACGCGCTCGAACACGCGACGATTGTCCTGTTGAGCAAGAAATTCCCTGATGTGCGCCTCGCAGGCATCTCCTTCGCCGCTGGTTTCTTTGTCTTCGGCGATGTGCCAGCAGAAGCCATCGAGCCTGCCGCGCAAGAGGCGCTGCATCTCCTACGCACTACGCACCCGGAACTGGCGATCCATGAGCGCTGCGGCACGAATCTGGCGGTGACTGGTATGCTGACCGGGCTGGCCGCGATGACGGTTGCCAGGATGCGCAAACCTTATGGTACGCTAAACAACGTGATCCTGGCCTCGACTGCCGCGCTGATCATCGCGCGCCCGCTTGGCCTGATCGTGCAACGTTACATTACAACGCAAACGCCGAATGACTCGATGGTCATTGAGAACGTCATGCCTTTGAGTTTCCTGGGAACGCCCGCACATTTTGTGAATACTGATAATCCCGCCGCCGCTGGCTTATTCTCGTAGGTGATATGCACGGAAGGAAAATATAAATGGAGCGTGACAACTATCTCGTGGAAACGTCCTGGCTAGCGGAACATCTGCATGATCAGCAACTGCGCATTGTCGATATGCGCGGCTATGTGAAAACGGTACTCAATGACGGCGTACAGGATGCGCTGTATATCGGCGCGCGCGACGAATACGAACAGGGCCACATCCCCAACGCGGTCTATATTGACTGGAGCAGCGATATCGTTGATCCTGACGACGCGATCGAAGCGCAGATCGCGCCTCCAGAACGCTTCAAGCAGGCAATGGAGCAGATCGGCATTGGCGATCAACACCTGGTGGTGGCCTATGACGCGCATCCTGCTTCCCAATTCGCAACGCGGTTGTGGTGGGCGCTGCGCTATTACGGACACGAGCGGGTGGTGGTACTGAACGGCGGAATGACGAAGTGGCTGCGCGATGGCTATATGCTGGACAACACGACGCCCTCCTATCCCTTTGCTACCTTCACGCCCTCAGTACAATCGGGATTGCGCGCGACTGCACACGACGTGCTGGCATCCATCAATCAGGCGCACAAGCTGATCATCGATGCGCGCGAATCAGGGCAATATAGCGGCACGATTGTGCGCGGCCACGGACGCCCCGGTCATATTCCCGGCGCGATTAACATTCCACGCGAGGAACTGATTGATCCCGACGACGGCACGTTCCGCGACAGCGCGGCATTACAGAACGTTTTTTCCGCCGCCGGAGTGACGCCGCAGCAGCATGTGATTGCCTACTGCAATGGCGGCGTAGCGGCAACCACTATTCTGTTCAGCCTGGCTCTGCTCGGCTATCCGCAGTTGACCAACTACGATGGCTCCTGGAACGAATGGGGAAAGCGCGCCGATCTGCCGACGGAAGTGTCATAACAAACACATGATGGATGATACTGTTCAACCTATAGATCAAGAAGATTTGCTTGACCTCAACGAGATCATGCAAGGCTTCGGCATTAGCGCGTGGACAAATCTGGGGCAGATCAGCGTATTATTGCCCGATACGCTGCAATGGCTGGTGGAAATCAATGAGCAACGCTACATTCTACGCGAGCGATCCGAGGGGCTGATCGAAGACGAGAGCAGCCACCGCTATGCATTTCGTAGTTATCTTGCCAGCGCCGGTATCCCTATCCCGTCTTTATGGCTGACGATGGGCGGTGAGTCAGCCATGACTATAAGAGAGACGGTTTTCGAGCTGGAACGAGAGGCAGATGGAGAATATTTCAGTACGACAGATGCGCGTAGCCTCGCCTGGGTCAGCGCCGCCGGGGAGATGCTGGCGCGTATTCACCAGGCATCGTGTCTCTATCCTGGCCCGCAGCATCGCTGGCCGTCGGAGGCGCACATCGGCGGTGTGGTACAGGGATATCTCAACCTCGCGCGCGGCAAAGCGGAGGCTGTCGAGATCGCCGCTATCTCCGCCGCGCTCTCGCACTGGTGCGACCAGTGGGAAGCTGTGCTGCCCGCGGCGATGGTGGCAATAGGGTCGGTGCGCGGCCTGCCGGAGTTCCACATCCACGGCGATTATCACGCCCTCAACCTGCGTTTTGGTCCTCGCGGCATAACAGCGGTTCTCAACTGGGACGCCTCACGCTGGGAGAAACGCATCATCGAGCTGGCTTACGCGCTCTTCTATTTCAGCTCACTGGCCTGGAAGTCGGACAGTACGACGACACGCCCGCTCGTCAAGCGCGGCCTCGATCCCGAACGCGCCCATCATTTCCTGGCCGCCTATGGCGCAGTCTATCCGCCCATTGCTAAAGAGGCTGCCATTCTGGGAGACGCGCTGGCAATGGTCGCTCCCATCGCCACCATCAACGGCCCTCTCGAAGACATCTTCTTCAACCCTCCCGGCGTCGATGACACCCTGATCGACGATATCATGGAGCGATTGGCATGGGCCGCGTCGTTTCCCGGCTGGCTGGGCCGCGTGCGCCGCTCAATCGGTGAGATGTGGAAATAAGAAATTCTGTAA
>DATLSW010000323.1:0-13722 GCA_035533955.1 Ktedonobacteraceae bacterium
CGCCTCGTTTGCCGCGCCGCGCGCCTCGTTTTCTGTCTCGTTCTCGTTCTCTTTATCGTTGTCTTTGTCAGCTTGCGCCATGATGCACCTGTGTATATGTAGATATCATAAGATATATTGTCGGATGATAGCAATCATTCACTATATGCATTTTACACGTATATGCAGAGTTTTGTCAAGGGTCGCGAGGCATGGCCGAGATATAAATTGTGGGATGTATTTGACCTGAGCGGAGCATATAGGGTAGAATCAAGGAAGAAAAAATAGATGGGCGAGAAGAAATGAGCGAAACGGCAGTCACTTCTGACTATCAACAACTGATTAGAGATAGTATCCTCAACAACGAGGATTTTATTAAGGCCACTTTTGGCGGGAAGCGCCTGGGCGGGACTATGCCCTGGCTGAAAGTGATCGTTCGTCCGGTGCTTGTGCGGGAACAGCGACATCTTCAGTTTTCGTACTTTGATGCAAAGAAGGACATTACAAAGAACTACCGGGGTGACGAAAGCGCGGAAAAGCTTGCACAAATCCTGGCGCTTGAGTTCAGGAATGTTCATATCCAGACGGCGCATAATGATATAGCTCTTACGCTCACCGCTAAAGGGAAGCTTCTTATGCGCAATACTACCCCTTCGCGTCGGTCGCAAGCAGTAAATCTGGCCCACGATCGGGAGAAGCCACTGCTGCTGACTGCGAGCGACGCCGCGCCTTTTTTGAAAGCTGTCGGCATCATGACGCAAGAGGGCAAAATTAAAGCGGATAAGCAGAGCAAGTTCCGCCAGATCAATGAGTTTTTAAGGCTTGTACAACAAACTGGAGCATTAGAAAAATTCGACCATTCCCCGCTTCATGTCGTGGATTGTGGCTGTGGGAATGCTTACCTTACGTTCGCTTTCTCTTATTATCTCAATACCGTGCTGAACATACCAGCGCATATGACTGGTATTGACGCGAACGGCGAACTTCTGGCGAGACTCGCGGAGAAGAGTTCGAGCGCAGGCTGGTCCGATATGGCCTTTCAAACAACAAGCATTATAGATTATAAGCCAGTTGCGCCGCCCGATATCGTGTTGGCCCTTCACGCCTGCGATACCGCCACCGATGAGGCGCTGGCTCGAGGCATACGATGGCAAAGCAAAGTCATTGTGAGTGTGCCGTGTTGTCAGCATGATCTCCAGGAACAACTTGATCATCGACCTTCCCACGGTGCATTCAGGCCAATCGAAAGACACGGTATCTTAAAGGAGCGCTTCGGCGATATTCTGACCGACGCCTTTCGCGCCTTGATGCTGCGGATCATGGGCTATCAGACGGATGTCGTGCAGTTTGTCTCAAGCGAACACACCGCGAAGAACTTGATGATCCGGGCCGTGAAATCTCTCAGGGTTGGCGACTCTCAGTTCGTGCAGGAATATAAGGATCTCAAAGATTTCTGGAAGGTCACTCCTTACCTCGAGCAGCTTTTAGGGGAAGATTTCACGCAACTGCTGCAATAGGGGAAATGCGCCGTGAATTCCGGGGGCCGTAAGCGAAGGAGAATGATAACATTTATGCCAATACCAGCTATGCAGAGCGTGCTATCTCAGCGTCCAGCGGGACTCGCGCTCGACTTTGATGGCACGCTCAGTCCCATCGCGCCGACTGCTGAAGGGGCGCAACTGTATCCTGGAGCCAGGGAGTTGCTGGAACGGGCGCGGCAACACGCGCGCGTGGCGATTATGACGGGCCGCGCCATTGACGACGGGGCGAAGAAGATCAACGTCGAGGGTCTGACCTATATTGGGACGCACGGCCTCGAATGGAGCGAGGGTTTGCCCTGGACGCATCCTATTGAGATCTCTGAGGAGGCGCTGGCCTATGCCGCGCCGGGAAAATACCTGCTCGACCTTGTCGAGCAGCGGATTGACGAGTTGCCGGGCGTTTATGTTCAGCGCAAGCGCATTGGCGGCACGCTGCACTATCGCCTCGCCAGTGATGCCGAAGAGACGCGGCAAAAGCTGCTGGCGATCCTCGATGAACCGGCGCGCCGCGTCAATATGTCGCTAAGCGAAGGCAAGCGCATGGTCGAGGTGCGCGTTCCCCTGGCGATTGATAAGGGACAGGCGCTGCTGCGTTTCGCGTGTCGCTACGCTCTGCGCGGTGTACTGTTCGCGGGCGATGATCGCACCGATCTCGATGCCGTGCTGGCGATCCCGCGCCTGCGCGAGCAGGGTGTAGCCGCGCTTTCGGTGGTCGTGCAGCATCCCGACACGCTGCCAGAACTGCTGCATAGCGCGGATATCGTGGTGCAGGGCGTGCCGGAAATGATCGCGCTGCTGGCGGAGGCGGTGGAATGGCTAGAGCATGGTAACGGATAAGCATGGGATTTGATGATTTTGTCGTTACGTGCTATGCTTTTGTTGGGAATATTTTTCGTCACTCGCGCTGACAACCAAATTAATGAACATAGGGAGGTCTGATTTTATGATATCTAGCGAGCAAAAACCTGCCTGTCCGGTGTGCCGGAAGACAGATAAAGTTCTCAAGCTGCAAATGGCCTACAATCAGGGCGTTGCCCGCCTGGCTCCGCCGCCCATGCCGACCAGAACGGTCGGCATGATGCGCTATCTCGCCCTGGGTATGCTGCTGGTGGGTCTCTGTATCTTCTTTGTGATTGTCCTGATCGGCTCGGAAAGCTTCGGGAACGGGTTTTCCGTCGGCGAGCTGATCCTGGTCATTCTGACGCTTGCCTGTATTATCGGGGCGTTATCCCTTTCTTTTATCGCCTTTACGCGCATTGTGGGCGGCGACCGCGAAACGGAAAAGCTCTATCCAGAGTGGGATCGTGCGATGGAGCAATACCAGCACCTGCGTTACTGTGTGCGCGACGACACAGTTTTTGATCCTCAAACCGGCAAAACGCTTTCTGGCGAGGCGCTGGCCTCGCTGCTAGCGGTGCAGGCTCCCCAGGGAAAGCGTACTGGCGAGGCCTCCCTGGCGCATTAAGAGAGAAAATCAGGAATTGAGGCGGCAGGCAATTCCCGCCTCAATTCCTGAACCATGACGTATTTCCAACTTTCCTACTGGTATGCCTTGACAAACGCTGATACATAGGGTACACTAGCTTTTGTAGCAAGCAAGCGGTTAAAACAACGAGCCGCCTGGCTACCCCCAGCCAGGGCGACAGTCGTCCCCCGTAGTGATTTGTTCCCCTGAAGCCATCTCTCCATCAGGCGCTTCTCCACGCCTGCTTTTCCCCGTGTCGTCAGGGGCTTCCTTGCCTCTCGTCTACCTTTTTCAGGCATCCCGGCAGGCAAACGGAAGCCTCTCCCCTATTTGTGAAAGTTTTTCCCTCGTGTATGCTGAAAGCAGAAAACAGAACGCATTTTAACTGTATCACGAGTGAGAAATAACGATGATCATGTCTGATGAGCTGGTTCAGTTGATCGCGGAATTGCAGCGCGACGCTTCTGACGCCAGCGGGAGGCGTCGCTTGCTTGATTATATACGCGCTCAGACCGGAGCGCGGCTGGCGCTGCTTTTTGCCTTGAATGAAAGCGGCGATGCCTTGTTGCTGCTTGATCAGCGCGGGAGACGTGTCCGTTCTCAGAAATCGTCGCAGTTTGCCGTCCGCGTGTCGCCGGACGGGCTGTTTGGCGCGGCGCTGCATATGAGCGCCGTGCTGCGCATTGGCCGCGCCGCTGAGGATGCGCGCGTGCTGGATGGTGAGCGTTCCTGGCTGGCGGCAGGCGAGGATGTTGTCCTGAGCCGCGTCGCCCGGCACAGCGAGGCAAAAGGTGTGCTGGTTCTCTGCCTGAAAGCCTCGTCTTCGCAGTCACCAGCCATCGACGAGAACGGCTTGCTGTTCTGCGCCGCGCTGTTATCGGCCTACATGTCGCCGGAAGAGCCGCGTCCAAAGCCGCGGCGAACGACGATAGCTACCGTTACGCAGGCGGGTATGCCCGTTGCGAGCGTCGCGGCAGCCGTTGAGCAGGAACGCGCTCGCATTGCCCGCGATATGCACGATGGCGTGGTGCAACAACTGGCTGCCGTGTTACAGCGTCTTGAACTGGCGCGGCGCATTCTGGAGACTCGACCAGATGTGGCGCGGCGGCAACTGGACGAGGCCACCCTGCTCATCAATGAGAGTCTGATCGAGTTGCGCCATGTAATTGTGTCGCCCATTCCGCTCCAACTGGAGGAGCAGGGATTGACGGCGGCGCTGCGTAAACTGGCCCAGGAGACAATGCGCGCCGAGCCGTTGCCGCGCGTCGAAGTCGAGAGTACTGAATTGGGTTTGCTGCCGGTCACGCTTGAAGCGGTCATCTATCGTCTCGCGCAGGAAAGCCTGGCGAACGCGCGCAAGCACGCGCAGGCCACGCGCGTCTTGATTCGTCTTCGCCTTGTGAACGGCCTGCTGGTGGTTGAGATCAGCGATAACGGGCAAGGGTTCGCCAGCAAAGCGGCGGACCACGCGGGAGCAGACGCGGATGAACATCTGGGACTGCGTATGATGCGTTCGCGCGTGCAGCAGGTGGGGGGAACGTGGGAGGCACAGAGCAGGCGCGGCGTGGGGACGACCATCAAGGCGCGCTTCCCGCTTGCCATGCCTTTGCTGGCGGCGGCGCTGACTAACCGCGAGCGTGAAGTCCTGCGCCTGCTTACGCAGGGGCTGACCAACCGCGCCATCGCCGAAAAGCTCTCGGTCAGCGCAGAGACTGTCAAGTCGCATCTGCACCATATCATGCAGAAGATGCAGGTACACGACCGCACGCAGGCGGCGGTAACGGCGGCGCGGCAACAACTGATGTGAGGTTTATTCTTGCAAAACCAGTTGGTAGAGCGGGTTATAGGTTTTATCACACTGGCTGCACGAGACGGGATGTGAATAGCGGCGCACGCGAGGGTATTGTTTGTCGCAGTGAGGACAGAGATAAAGGTAGCGCAGCGGGCGGCGGGCGCGGCGCTGCGTTTCGCGTCGCGCGCTTTCCTCGTGCAGCAGACAGCGCAGGTCCTCCAGATCATAGCCAGTAATGGCCGCTTCGTCGGCGGCAATGGAGTCATAGCCATGATGGCGGTGGCGGCGCGGCGTACCGTTGACGCGGTCGGCCAGATGAATCAATTCGTGGGCGACCGTCACTTCGAGCGCGCGCGGCTGTAAACCCGGCTCGATGAAAATCAGATGGCGGTGGCCGAGTTGCTGCTGCGGTACGGAATGCTCCAGGCCCGGCAGTGGCTCCGTGGGTAAAGGGTGCGCCAGGCGCGCTGAAAAAAGTTTGCGCGGCGGCGCGGAGAGATAGCAATAGCAGCCCAGGGCCATGCTATTGAGCCGCTTGCCCGTCCAGCGCGTAAACTCTTGCCGATCCTGAGTGAGAGCCAGCAGGCTCAACTCGCGGGCCGGGAGCCGCAACTTCTGCCAGTAATGCGCCAGCCACCGCTGCACTACCGGGTCGCCATGGATGATCGCTGCCGCCTGACGTGGCGGCGGCGCGGGTACGTCAAGCCGCGCCGCTTGTATTTTTTTGCTTGCCATAAGTTGATTATACTACGGAAATACGAAGACGTCATGCACGCTTTGCCTCGCTATTCCGCTCCGCAGGTATCATGAATTGTGCCTCTACAGGCGATCAGCGTACTCGTTCCATCTGTAACGCCACGAACTGGCTCAGGATCAGCAGGATGCAGGCCACCGGCAGCAGCTCGGGCCACGCGGCTTGCAGCAGAATGCAGGCGATGCTGCCGGAAAAGAGGAACAGAAGAGTGTAACGCGCCAGGTAATCAACGCGCCCCGGCGCGGCGGCTCGTTTGAGCCAGAGCAGCGAGACGACGGCGGCGGCCAGCAACCCGCCGCTGCTCAGGATGGCTGCCATATTCCCCTGGAAGATGCTGTCGTCCGCCTGCTGCATACTCCGCGTGATGGGCGCGGTGATGTGTTGGACGCGGCTATCGGCGAACGCCAGAAAAACCAGCACGATCACGCCTGCCAGCGCGGTAATACGGCTCCAACGGCTGAGCGGGCGCGGGAAGAACGTCATGATCAGAGCGATCAGGATCAATATGGCGAGCAGCAGCAGGATCGCCTGCCCAAGCGACAGCGAAAATCCCGGCTGCGCCAGCAGCGCTTGCTGATACCAGCGCTCGCCGCTGCCAAACGAGGCCAGCAGCAGCGCGGCAATCGCAATCACGCCGAGAACAACTACGCGATCAACCGCGTTCATCATGCTGTTCACCCAGGCGAAGCGGCGCGTCAGCAGCGGACTTCTGCGCTCAACCCAGGCCAGGTGGCGCGCCGACCCCGCAAGCAAAATGATCAGCGAGAGCGCCAACCCGCAAGCAACGACCAGGAAAAGCCCTGCTGCCACGAGCTGATTGAACGCGACTGTCGAAAGTTGCGCTGGGACGATCACACTGGCGTCCGCAGACGCCAGCGGAATCCGCGTCGCTGGGAGCGCGCCCGACCAGAACGCTGATTGCAGGAAAGCGCAAGCGATGGCGACCGCGAAAATGGCCGCGCGATCCAGCCAACCCGTCTGGCGAGCGAGCCGTACCAGCAGCGCCACACCCGCGGCCATCAGAATATAGGTCAGCGCCTGATTCAAAGTGAATAAGATGCTCACCCGCTCAGCAAGCGGGTAGAGCGGCGCGCGCGTGGAGGGCAACGAGAGTGGGATGGCGCTGCCAAAAGTGTTTTGCAAGGCCAGGACAGACAGCGCTATGATAAAGAGCGTCAGCCGGGAGGCGTATGCCCAACGCTGGCCGGTAAAGAGCGCGACTGTCGCCAGCAGCGCCGGAATCGCCAGCAGCAGCACATAGGCATAGGCGAAATTCATGTCGCTGCCGAAGAGAGCGGAGACTCCAGGCAGATATGTCGGCGCGTGCAGCAGTTCCTGGTAGCCGAAAGCAAAGGCCAGCAGCGTCAGACTGAGCGTGACCAGCCAGAGTAGAAAGCGGTCGAAGCCGCGTAAAGGGATGGCGAGGCGGCACAGGAAGAGCAAGGCGCTGCCTGCCAGCAGCGTGACAAAGGTATAGTTGGCGACATGCAGCGCCGTGGGCGACATGGATGATAATCCTGGCAGGCGCGCGAGCGCAGCCGCGCCCAGCCCATATTGCAGCAAGGCGGCCATCCCGGCAATACTGATCGCCGTAACGCGATCAACCCAGGTCAGGCGTTCAGGCGTGCGCAAGAGCGTCACCGCGGCGAAAAAGAGCAAGAGCAAGGCGAGCAACTGGTTGACCGTCAGAGCGTGCAGGCGCTGCTGGACGGCGGGAATGGCAGCCAGCGCGTACGCGGCCAACGCGATGCAGGCCGCGGCGGAGAGGAAGATGCCGCGCGCGGAGCGGTCGCGTATATCCGGGCTGGCGCTGGCGCTGACTATGATCGGCAACAAAAGCAACGCCAGCAGGAAGGACAGCGCCAGGAAGGAAGCGCGCGTATCCTGAAACAGCACGCGGCTGACGGCGCTGAGGACGGCCAGCCGCGCCAGCAACAAGGCGATGAAACGCGGCGTCAGCACGGGCGACGAGAGCGTGCGCACTTGCTCCCACGCCTCGGCGAGATTGTGCCGCCATTGCGACGGACGACGCGGCATGGCTGGCGCGGCTGTGGTCTGTACTTCGGTGGGCGCGCTCGCTGCCGCCCCTGCACTGCGCGCTGGCGCACCATGAATTTGCACAAAGACGCTGTGCCGCGCCTGATCAGCGATGATGGCATCGAGCCTCTGCCAAACCTCAAATGCGCTATCCGGGCGACTCTGTTCGTCATCCGCGAGGAGATCATAGACCAATGTTTCCAGGGCCGAAGGGATGCCGATAGCGTAGACGCTCAATGGCTGCCTGACAAGGGGACTCAGCGCGGTCAGGCAACAATAGAGGGTCGCGCCGAGGCTGTAGAGGTCTGAACGCGGGCCGGTCTGCTGCTTCCGATAGACTTCGGGTGCGGCGTAGCCAGCCGTGCCGAGCGGCTCGGTATCCTGGCCCTGGCCGTGCTTGAAGAAGCGTGCAATGCCAAAATCAATCAGGTAGAGATGGCCGCCGGGCGTCACCATGACATTTTGCGGTTTGAGATCGCGAAAGATGATGGGCGCGTCCTGGCGATGCAGATAATCCAGCACGCTGCACAACTGACAGGCATAATCCAGCGCGTCCGCGGAGGATAAGGGGTGAGGATGGCCGGAAGACAGGCCCATCGCTTCGGCCAGCGTCTGCCCTTGAATGAAATCCATCACCAGGTAATGCCGGGTACTCTCGCTGAACGATTCATAGACGCGCGGTAAGTTCGGGTGATTGAGCGAACGCAGAATCCTGGCTTCATGTTGAAAACGCCGTATCGCCTTTTTGGGATCGCTATTGACCGCGTTCGATAGGCTGAGTTCTTTGATAGCGACGCGCCGTTGCGGGAGCGCCTGTGTATCAACCGCCTCGTAGACAGCGCCCATGCCGCCTTGCCCAACAAGACGGTGAATGAGATACCTTTCTTTCAAGAGCGTATTGGGCGGAATCCGCCCCGTCAGCATATTGGCAGTAGCCATAGCCCATCCTGTTCTTAAAATAGATATATTTTATTTATATAATCATCATGGTAATAATGGTGCATGGAATAAAACTACATCTCTTCACTGCCCCACCAGTAGTATAGTGAATACTGGCGACAACGTCAAGCGGTAATCAGGGATTGAGAATTCTTGCCAGAGCAGGAATTCTCAATCCCTGATTACCGCTTGACACCTTTTTTCAGCAGGCGTAAGATGAAGGTAGCATTTACCAATAGTTCGATCAACAGGTTTGACATCTCTGATGAGGAGTCCTGCTATGTCGTTTCATATCTGTCTTAAATCAGATAAATCTCTGCCGCAACTGGCGACGGAGATCTGTCAACTCCTGTCCCTGCCTCCGTTCCAGGAAGACTCTCTGGCCGGCGAGCCATACTTCCAGTTTGAAGTTTTCGGCATGTCGATCCTGTTACATCCTATTGACATGGAAGATCGCGAACCGGAGGTCATGACGTATCCCTACAGCCTTGACATCCACTGCTCGTTTCTCGAACACAACCTGGATACCGATGATCTGGAATATCGCTTGCAGCCTTACTATGCGCAGTTGCTCAGCTTTCATCTTGGCCTGGATACGGCCCATTTTGAAAAGCAAAAGATTGATCGCAAATGGCAGATTCGCTACCGTTTCTTTAGCAAGAATAGCCGGTGGAATCCTAACATCCTCTATGGCGAACCTGGTTGGCAGCCTGCAGTGACCGAGCATCCGCCTACTCCCTGGCGGTTCATGCACGCTATATTTTGACGTATCACTTCTTCAGGGGTATGAATTCGTTCCAGGCCAACACACGAAGCGTGTTGGCCTGGAACGAATTCATACCCTTTTTTCTCTTTTCCTCGGTTTACATAAGGAGAGGCCGTGTGATATAGTAAAGCTACAGCCAGGAGGAGCCTATGGATGAACTCAGCGTCTTTACGGGGAACGCAAATCGCCCGTTAGCTGCCGCGATCTGCCGCCATTTGCGTATCCCGCTCGGTGACGCGGACGTCTTTCAGTTTAGCAACGAAAATATCTTCGTCAAAATCAATGAGAATGTGCGTGGGCATGACGTGTTCGTGATCCAGCCATTCTGCGCTCCGGTCAACCGCTCCATTATGGAACTGTTGATCATGATCGATGCTTTGAAACGCGCCTCCGCCGCTCGTATCACTGCTGTCATTCCTTATTATGCTTATGGGCGCACCGACAAGAAAGACCAGCCGCGCGTGCCTATCACTGCCCGTCTCATCGCCGACTGTATTACCGTCGCGGGCGCGCACCGCGTCCTGACGATGGATATGCACGCGGGACAGATTCAAGGTTTCTTCAACATTCCCGTTGACGAATTGACGGGGCAAATCCTCCAGGCGCGCTACTTTGGCGAAAAGGAGCTTGACGTTTTTACTGTTGTTGCCGCCGATGAGGGCTATGCCAAGAAAGCGCGCCAACTGGCGGATCGTCTTGACGCTCCCCTGGCGATTGTGGAGAAGCGGCGCATCGGCAATAACGGCCACAGCGAGGCGATGGGCATTATCGGCAATGTTTCTGGTAGGCACGCTCTGATCATCGACGACGAGATCGATACCGCTGGTTCGCTCACGCAAGCTGTGCGCGTGGTCTACGATCATGGCGCGCGCGACATCTATTGCTGCGCCACGCACGGCGTGCTGTCCGGACCGGCCATCGAACGTCTGCGTTCCGCGCCCATCAGCGAGATCGTCATCACCGACTCCATCCCACTTCCCGATGTCAAACACCTGCCAAACATGGTCGTCCTCAGCGTGGCCGAACTCTTCGCCGGAGCCATCAGCCGCATTCACGATGGCCGCTCGGTGACGGAACTGTTCCGCTAGGAAGATGCCGATCCTGTCCTGCTGTGGCAGCGCAATTCATTGCGCCGCCACATCTTCCTGCTGTCCTATTACTGCGCAATCACCTGGCTCTTTTGTTTCCGTATATTATTGTCTCCACCATTGGCACATCATCCGCGGGCGCAATTATTACCTCTCCCCCGGAGAGGCTGTGCGTCGCCACAGAGGTCTCGCCCAACAGCTCCCTGATGCGTTCGTCCAGCGCGTCAACCAGGTGATCATACGAGAATATCGCCTCGGCGAAAGTGCGTCCATTGCGTCCCAATATGTTGGTATACTCGCGATGCTCGGATAGGTAGAGGATGCCGTTCGCCAGCGACTCGGCGTTCTCTTGCTCGAAAGAGAACGCGGCACGCGCTTCGTGATCGGCCACGCGGCGCGCCTCACCGCCGATGCCGAGCAGGATGGGACGCCCGCAGGCCATAGCCTCGATCATCTTGATTGGCAACATGCCGTCGAAGACAGGGATATTCTTCCGTACATGCACGAGGCATACGTCCGCCGCACCGATCACGGTTGGTATGAGATCGTGCGAGAATGGCTCGTAAAATGTCACGTTGGTGAGGCTGCGCTGGCGCGCCTGCTCGACCAGCGCCGCTTTCTCCGCGCCGTCGCCTGCCAACACGATGTGGATGTCCTCGCGCTCGCGCAGCCGCTCCGCCGCGTCCAGGATCGTCGTCAGGCCGTGCGAGAGGCCGTGCGTGCCAGCGTACAGCACGGTGAAACGCTTATCCCAGCCCAGCCGCGCCCGCGCCTGCGCAATTGGCATGGGTGTGAAACGTTCCGTGTCCACACCGTTCGTCAGCAGCATGATGCATTCGTCCGCGAGGCCGCGCCGCAGCAGGTGGGCGCGAATGCCCTCGGTCACAACCCACACAAGAGCGGCCCGGCGATAGGTTGACCATTCCAGCCATTCGGAGAGACGGATCAGCAGGGGATGGTGCAGCGCGCCCAACTGCACCGCCGACTCCGGCCACAGGTCGGAGACCATGAAGATGAACGGGCAGCGTTTGATGCGCGCCAGCGCGCGCGCGGCGATGGCGTCGAAGAGCGGAGGCGACTGCACGATGATGATATCAGGTTGGCCGACGGCTTTCTTGCCAAGCCAGGGTGCGAGGCAGCCGAAGGATAATTGCGCGAGGATACGCCGCAAAAAGCCTTTGTTGGGGCTGGCATAGCTCCACGCACGCACGACATCCACGCCGTCGATGACTTCGCGCTGCAAGAGTTTCCCGCGATACCGCGGCGGCACGATGCCGGTGGGATAGTTCGGCACGGTGGTGAGGACGGTTACATGATGGCCGCGCTGCACGAGTCTTTTCGCGTTCTCGCTGACGCAGACGGAGGCCGCGCCTTTTTCCGGCGGATAGTAGGGTGAGATGAAGAGAACGTGCGCCATGTCTAGTCTCGCTCTCTTGCCCCGCTGCGCGCCAGCGCCGCGCCGCTTGTCACAGGCGCGAACTCTTCCCAGCGCCGCTCCATTGCCTCCTCGGCCGCAGCCAGCACGCGCACGATCGCTAATCCGACTGCGCCGCTGGCGCGCGGTTGCGCTCCGGTGAGAATGCAATTCACGAAGTCTTCGCATTCCAGCCGCAGCGGCTCGATCCAGTCGATGTGCGGGATGGTGATCGCGCCGTGGCGATAGGAGACGACGGGATCGGCGTGAACGTCCGCACCCTTGTTGAAGATTTTCAGCATTTCGCTGGGATTGGTGTCGTCGTAGATCGCCATCTTGGCATCGCCAATCACGGTGACGCGGCGCACTTTGCAGGGATGCAGCCAACTGACGTGGATGTGCGCAGTCGCGTCATTGGCGTAGGCGAGGTGCAGGTGCGCGATATCCTGCACGCGCGCTTGCAGGTGCGCCTGCGCCTGCACGCTGACGCGCTCCGGCGACTGGCCGAGCAGGTAGCGCAGGATCGAGACATCGTGCGGCGCGAGATCCCAGATCACATTGGTGTCGCTGCGATAGAGGCCCAGGTTGAGCCGTTCGGCTTCGATGCACAGAATGTTGCCCAGGTCGCCCGCCTGTACCAGGTTGCGCAGTTCGTTGACGGCAGGATTGTATTCAAATGTATGTCCGACCATGAGGACGCGCTGCTCCTGCTGTGCCAGCGCTACCAGTTCTTCGGCTTCGATGACGTTGGCGGTAAGCGGCTTCTCGACGAGGACATGTTTGCCATGCAGCAGCGCCTCTTTCGCGAGCCGGTAGTGCGCCTGCACCGGCGCGGCGATCACCACACCATCAACATCGGAACAAAAAATATCTTCGGCCCGCGTGGTCAGCCGTACCTGCGGATCATCCATTGCCAGCGCGGCCAATCGTCCGGGATCGCTGTCGGCGACAACGGCGACCTGGACACGGGGCAAACTGGCGAGGTTGCGTGCCAACTTTGGCCCCCAGTAGCCCCAGCCGATCACGCCAAATTGGAGATTGCCAGAACGTCTAAGCGTCATTGTCCTCTCATTCCCTTCTACACATCTTCCATGACACAGAGAAAAAAGCCGGATGTCGGCCTGTCGGAAGTTTCTACTGTTCATTGTACCGGGGCTAAGAATTGATGGATAGGAATTGTGGTGCAAATCCTGTACAAAAACAGGGAAAGATGTATACAATAGGCGCGGCAAAAATTGATGAGAGGATGAGGAAAAAAGACGTGTTGGCACACACATCGCAGGCAGCGCGCGACCAGATGATCACGCTGCTGATTTCCTGCCCTGACCAGCCGGGCATTGTCGCGGCAGTTTCTCAATTTATTTTTAAGCGCGGCGGGAACATCTTCCAATCCGACCAGCATTCTACCGATGTGCATGATGGCACGTTTTTCATGCGGATCAGTTTTACCGAAGATGGTTTCGCGCTCAGCCAGTTCGACTTCGCCAGGGATTTCGCGCCCATCGCGGAGCGATTTCGTATGAACTGGAGCGTCCACTACTCGCAACAGCGCAAAAGGGCGGCGATCCTGGCTTCAAAAACCGACCATTGTCTGACAGACCTGCTCTGGCGCTGGAACAGCGGCGAACTGGCTATGGATGTGGCCTGCATTGTCAGCAACCATCGTGACCTGGAGCCGCTGGCGCAGCGTTATACGATCCCCTACTATCACTTTCCCATCCGCAAAGAGCAGCGCCGGGACGATCAGCGGCGGATGCTCGACTTCCTCTCCGGCAAGGTCGATTTCCTCGTGCTGGCGCGTTATATGCAGATATTGGAGCCATTCTTTGTGGACGCCTACCCGTGCCGGATCATTAACATCCATCACAGCTTCCTCCCGGCCTTCACCGGCGCCAATCCGTACCAGCAGGCGTTCGAGCGCGGCGTCAAGATCATCGGCGCGACGGC
>DATLSW010000324.1:0-9306 GCA_035533955.1 Ktedonobacteraceae bacterium
TTCCGCGCTGTCATCGGCGGCATAGACCGGGCTAAAATTCAGGCTAATCCCCACTTGCGCGTCCGGGCGGGCGTGGGCGCGAATGCTCGGCACAGCCAGCCCATGCGAGAGCAGCACATGATGAGCGGCAAGGACTGCCAGTTGCATGTCCTGGATGCCGGGCGCGTGAACGCCGGAGCCATAGCCAAGATAGGCTGTACACCACGGCTCGTTATGCGTTGTCCACCATTTGACGCGATCGCCCAGGCGTCGAGCGGCGATTGCAGCATAGTCGGCGAAAGCGTAGGCTGTGTCGCGCTTCAGCCAGCCACCTTGTTCATGCAGCGCGAGCGGGAGATCCCAGTGATAGAGCGTCGCCAGGGGCGTGATGCCGCGCGCGAGCAGCGTATCGACGAGGCGATCATAAAAGTCCAGTCCCTTATCGTTGACGGCTCCCGTTCCTTGAGGAAGAATGCGCGGCCACGCGAGCGAGAAACGGTACGCGCCGAGACCCATTGCGGCCATCAGGGCGACATCGTCGGGCATACGGTGATAGTGATCATCGGCGATATCCCCCGACTCACCCTGGTAGGTCTTGCCCGGCGTCGCAGAAAATTGATCCCAAATAGAGGGCGCACGTCCGTCTTCCCGCGTTGCCCCTTCCACCTGATACGAGGACGAGGCCGCTCCCCATAAGAAATCCGGCGGGAAAAGGGCGGTCGCGCCGGCGATCGTTTGTGTCTCTGGTCTCGTGTTATCGATAATGCTCATTCATCCTCCTTAGGTACATGGTAACGTTGATTGAGTGGAATGTGGCGGCGCAATTCATTGCGCCAGGAGAGGCTGATGTACCACGATCTGGATCAAGCCTGGCGCAATTCATTGCACCGCCATATGCGCTTTGCCATCTCGGCGCCACCACCTTATGTTGTTACGCGCTGCCATTGGTAGTGTCTCCATAAAGGAAACAATGCGTCCAGTGGCCGCCGCCAGCCTCCGTGCGTTCCGGGAAACGCTGGCTGCATACCGGCATAGCATGGGGGCAGCGCAGATGGAAGCGGCAGCCCCGCGGTGGGTGAATCAAGCTGGGCGGTTCGCCGCGTGTAATCGGTGCGGCGGCCTGAGCGCCCGGCGTTGCTGTCCGCTCGTCCGCCAACCCTGTCCCCATGCGATCAGGATCGGGTGCGGCGGACAGCAGCAGGCGCGTATAGGGGTGGAGAGGATGCTGGATCACCTCTTCGCTCGGCCCCCCTTCCACCGTCTGCCCGGCATACATGACCACCGTCTCTTCCGCGAAGTAGCGGGCGCTGGCGAGGTCATGCGTGATAAAGAGAAAGCCCAGCCGCTCCTCGTCTTTCAGGCGCAAAAGCAGGTTCAACACATCCAGGCGGATGGAGACGTCCAGCATGGAAACCGGCTCGTCTGCCAGGATCACCGATGGCTGCACCGCCAGAGCGCGCGCGATGGCGACGCGCTGGCGTTGCCCGCCGCTCAACTGGTGCGGGTACTTGTCTATAAATTGCGTGGCGGGCGTCAGGTTGACGCGCTCCAGCAGCGAGATGATCTGTTGTCGCTCTTGCGCGGCGCCGTGTACATGGCCGTGAACGCGCAGCGGGCGGCTCAGGTGATAGTACACGGTATGCACCGGATTCAGCGACGAAAACGGGTCTTGAAAGATCAGTTGCACCTGGCGGCGATAGGCTTTGACCTGTTTCCACCTCTTGAGATTGATCGTTTCTCCTTTGTAGCGGATACTGCCGCTCGTCGGCGTGTACATACCGGCTAACAATCGCGCGACCGTCGTTTTGCCGCTGCCGCTTTCTCCCACCAGCGCGGTTCCCTGACCGGGGCGCAGCGCCAGCGACATATCCTCGACGGCATGGACGGCTTGTGATTTGCCGGGCAAGATGTTTCCGCGCAGTGGGAACTCTTTGTGCAGGTGGACAGCTTCGATCACCGGCGCTTCTTCGCTGAGATGATACGCGCCGTTCAGGTCAGAGACGTTGGAGGTAATTAGTTGGCTCCAGCGATCAGCGCTCATTGCTCACCTCCAGTATCGCTTGATGCACTCAACTCGACTTGTGGCGTCTGCTCCATGTCGATATGGTCACTCGACGGTGCATTCAAGACGCTCTCGGCGCCGTCAGGATTTAGCGCTGGATCGTAGAGGTGGCACGCCACCAGCACGTTGGGCGTTGCTTTCCCGGTTGGGATATCCAGGAGCGCCGGAACAATCTTCTGACAGGCGTCAAAAGCGTAATGGCAGCGTGGATGAAACGCGCAACCGGGCGGCACCGAGCGCAGGTCTGGTGGCGAACCGGGAATACCAGTCATCCTCCGGCGCGGGCCATGCAGCGTGGGAAAGGAATTGAGCAGCCCTCGTGTGTAGGGATGGCGCGGCTGCAAGTAGATTTCCTCGCGCGTTGCCAGTTCAGTGAGGCGTCCGGCATACATGATGGCGATTTTATCAGCCAGCTCGAGCAGGAGCGAAAGATCGTGCGTGATGAAAATGATCGAAAAGCCGAATTCGTTGCGCAGAGCCAGGATTTGCGAGAGGATATCGCGCTGTACTACTACATCCAGCGCGGTGGTCGGCTCGTCCATAATGATGATCTCTGGCGAGAGTGCCAGCGCGATGGCGATGATGGCGCGCTGGCGCATACCGCCGCTCAGCTCGTGTGGATAGCTGCGCAGCCTGTCGGGAGCGATGCCAACGAGGCGCAGTAATTCCATTGCCCTTTCCCGGCGGGCGCGGGCGCTCATACCTGGATTGTGCGCCTTGATGACATCGGTGATCTGTATCTCCAGATTCATCACCGGATTCAGCGCGTTCATCGCGCTCTGGAAAACAATGGAGAGTTCGCTCCAGCGGAACGCACGCAGTTCCGAGCGCGACAGTTCAAGGATATCGACAGGCGCGACATCGCCCGCGTTCCTGCGCCCGTAATAGAGAATCTCGCCTCTGGTAATGATGGCGGGCGGATTGAGCAGGCGTGTAATGGCGTAAGCAAGCGTAGATTTGCCGCTGCCGCTTTCTCCTGCCAGACCCAGCACCTGCCCGCGTTCCAGCGTCAGGCTCACGTCGTCAACAGCGTGGACGGCGCCAGACTCCGACTCGTAATCGACGCTGAGGGATTTGATCTCCAGCAGTGTTTGTTTGGTCACGATGCCACCGCCTTCTTTTTTGACGATGCGCGCTTGCGCTGCGAACGTTCGACTCTCAGACGTGGATTCGCCAGCTCGTCGATGGCGAAATTGATAAACGCCAGGCCGGCGCAGAGGAAGGCTATGCATAATCCCGCCGGAACGAATTGCCACCATTTACCTATGATGAGCGCCGAGTTGGCCTGCGCCCAATACAATATTTCTCCCCAACTGGCCTGAGATGTGTTCCCAAGCCCAAGAAACTCCAGAGCAACCTCAGCGCCTACCGCGTAGACAAACGTGCCGACAAAGGTAGCGGCCACCAGCGCGATTTCATTGGGCAATATTTCGGCAAAAATGATATGCAGCGATCTTTCGCCCGTGGCGCGCGCGGCTGCTACGAAATCGCGCTCTTTCAATGAGAGCGTTTGCGCGCGTAAGACGCGCGCGCCATAGCTCCAGGTTGTAAAGAGCAGGACGAGCGCGATCACCGCTTCATTGTTATTGGTAGCAGCGTTGGCGCTGGCTAACGAAGCGAGGACAATGGCAAGGGGCAGGCCCGGCAGGACCAGGAACACGTTGATGATCAGGTTGAGCGCGTCACCGACGATGCCGCTAAAGTAGCCGGAAGTGAGGCCGAAAAAGACCTGTAGCAGGGTAGAGCCGATGGCCGCGGTGAAGCCGATCAGTATCGTGACGCGCGCTCCGTAGACGATCTGCGCAAACATATCCTGACCGAGGCCCGTTGTGCCGAAAATGTGCGCCGCCGATGGCGGGAGTGAGCCAGTAACAATGGTCGCGTTGGGATCATAGGGCGTCAGAAGAGGCGCCGCGATCGCTGTCAGCACGAAAAAGGCGACAATTCCTACACCAACAGCAAGCTTAGGATTGGACATTAAGATGCCAAAGATACCATGCCTGCGCCCCCTGGCGCGGCTCAAGATAGTGGCAGAATCGATATTCTGATCGGCTAAATTTGTGGTTTGCATGACTTAACTCCCTCCCTGTCGCACGCGCGGATCGAGGAACGTATAGACCAGCTCGGCCAGGAAATTCGCAATCAGGACGGCGAGCGCAATTACCAGGAAACACCCCTCAACCAGCGCGTAATCGTCGGCCTGCACGGCCTGATAAAGGGCGTAGCCGATACCGGGATAGTTGAAAACAATTTCTGTGAGCAGGGAGCCGCTGACCACCAGGCCTAATGAGATAGAGAAGCTGGTAATGCTGGGTAAAATCGCGTTGCGTGCCGCGTAGTTGACCATCACCCGTCTTTCAGGCAGCCCTTTGGCCTGCGCCATCATCACATAATCCTCTGAAAGCGTCGTGAGCATGGTGTTTCGCATGGTAAATACCCAGCCGGCCAGCGAGCCGATGACCAGCGTGATGACCGGAAGAATGGCATGTTGAACGACACTGACGATGAAGTCGCTGTTCCAGCCAGGCGTGACATTAAACACATCATAACCGCTGTTGCTTGGGAACCAGCCCAGGCCAATGCCAAAGACGTAGACCAGCGCCAGCGCCATCCAGAAATAGGGGACGGCGGAGAGAAATGTCAGGATGGGAGGGATAGCGGAATCGTACCAGGAGCCGCGCTTCCAGGCGATCACCATTCCGACCAGAGTGCCGAGGATAAAGCTGATCACGAGTGCGGTTCCCACTAATCCCAACGTCCAGGGTAAGCTTTGCCGGAGGACATCAATGACCGATGTAGGGAATTGTGAAGTCGCGATGCCCAGATTTCCATGCAATAAGCCGTTCAGATAATCGAGATATTGTTTCCAGATTGGGATATTGGGGTTCACGCCAAAGAGTTGCCGAATCGCATCCATTTCCTGACGAGTCACATGCTGCCCCTGGAGCTTTGCGATGTATGCCGCGGCTGGATCACCCGGCATCAGGCGCGGGATGATGAAGTTGAACGTCACCGCGGCCCAGAGCGCGACCAGGTAGAAGCCTATACGTCTCAAGAGGTGGCGCATTCCATATCTCCTTATAAGGTACAAAGAGGCATTCCGCCGGGTGCATATTCGGGCGGCGTTGACCTGCGAGGATGCCTGTATCCGCATTGAGAGATCTCTGTCCCTCCATCTCCCGGCAGCGCCGTGAGATGGAGAGGCATACAAGTAGAACGCGCTACAACTAGGACGCTGGCGTCAGATGAAGAATGACGTTCTCGTAATCGGGCTGCTGATACGGAGCGCCCGCTTCATACGGATTGCTCGCGCTAGGCCAGCCCTGCCAGTGCGTCGTCGTGTATTCATCCCAGTAGACGTTGACGGTCAAGGGAATCGTCGGCAACTGACTTACCATGATATCCTCGATGCCGGCGATAGCCTGCTGTTGAGTAGCTTGATTGCTGGCATGTTCGAAATCTGTGAGCAGCTTATCAGTCTGGGCGGAATACCCATTACTGGTGGATGCGTCCCAGCGCTCGAAGTTGGTGCCAGCGACGGTCTTTCCGGCGGGAGCAGAGTTGGCGCTGCTCAGCATAGCCTGGTAAGGGAAGTACGGCGAGGGGCCGGAATTCGTCCAACTGATGGCGGCCTGGTAATTGCCGGTCGAGATCGCGGTGAAGTACGGCGTGTAACCGCTCTCAGAATTCATCGACGCATTGATGCCGGCAGCTTTCAGGTCGTTCACGATAAACTGAACGTCCTGATCCCAGTCGTTCCAACCGTTGACAACATCGATCTGCATCGAGAATTCTTTGCCGCTGGAGTCGCGATAGAAGCCATCGCTCCCTTTGGTAAAGCCAGCCTGCTGCAAGTAGCTACCGGCCTGGGTGGCGCTGAACGAGAATGACTGGTTTTGATACTGCGGCGAGATCCAGCTATTCAGGGTGGGGATGATAATGCCAGTTGGGTTAGCAACCTTTGCATAGAGAGCCACACCCTGCGGCAATTGATTGCGGTTGATGGCCGCACTGATGGCTTTACGAACCAGGAGGTTGTTGAATGGAGCCTTATCCAGGTTCAGGTAAAGCATGACGGTGTTACTCGCGGCAAACCAGTCCTGGTTATGCTGCGGGTCTTTCGCCTTATACTGAGAGTCTAAGTCCGGACTCCAGCCGATACCAGCCCAGTCGTACTGGCCCTGGATCATATTGGTGTCGGCTGTCGCGTTGTCTTTGGTCGCGGCGACTTGCACCGTTTGCACCTTCGGCTTTGTTCCCCAGTAGCTGGGATTGATCTTGTAGGTGATCAGGTTCTGATTGAAGCTACTGAGCAGGTAGGGACCGGTGCCGACCGGATTCTTGTCATTGGCGAACTTCGAGGGATCCCCGCTGACGGTTGACCAGACATGCTGCGGCACGATGTACACTCCACCAATATAGAAGAGTGCGTTGCTGTTCACATCTGGCAACGTGAAGACGACGGTGCTGCTATCAGGCGCGGCAATACTCTTGATCAATGGCATGACGCCGTTCGTGTCAAGAGCGGGGTACTGTTTCATCAGGTTGAAGGTGAAGAGAACATCCGCGCTGGTGAGAGCCTGGCCGTCATTCCATTTCACCCCTGGCTGCAGGTTGAATGTCAGTACCGTATTACCATTGGAATATACTTCGCTGGCGGCCAACCGGGGTATGGTCTGACCGGTATACAGGTTGGTGGGGTACATTGGTTCGTAGATCAGACCATCCGCGCCCCAGTCGCCGCCGTGGTTGTTGTCAAAGTATGGGTTAAAGAAATCAGGATTGGGCTGCGCGGGGGCAGGTAGAACACGCAGTGTCGTTGACCGACTGCTGGTGGTCGTGTTATTGCTGCTGCCGCCGCCGCAGGCTGCGAGCAGCAGCATTATCAGGACCATGAACGACGAGATACACGCGGTGTACATTGCTGAGCGACGCCTCGGCCCAGCCGCAAAAGAAGTCATCTTATACCTCCTGACGATGGATGTATCGATTTTACGGAAACGTTTGACGAGAGCAGCCCTGCTCTCATGATCAGCGATGTATCAGCAGCGATCTTGTTCCTCCTTTCACTGCGCGTTCCGAAAATGACGACACGATGACCCGACAACCTGATTCATCGAATGGTTGAACTTCATGATGCATCATCTGCACCGGAACCACGGCTTATTGGGCTACGAACTGTTAGCGATTCATAACGGTTGTTCTCATCCGCTCAGAGAAATATGCTGAGCCGCACCGCAAGACTCACGCACTACGAGACGAGTAGGTAAGTGGCAGTGCAAAGGCTCTTTGCCCTCCCTATTGTTGAGCAATTGCTGTACAATCAGCGCCGCCTCTGCTCGCTTATAGGTCTGATCGTCTGGGAAGGAAAATTGTGGGTCCACGAAAGACATCAGAAGTTCGATTGCCACTTTGCCCATATCATAGAATGGTTGTCTGATAGTGGTGAGCGCCGGTTTGATATAGCTGGATAAAAGCTCATCGTCAAAACCAACGATAGCCACATCCTCTGGCACGCGAATGCCGTATTCCGCGGCGACGTCGATCAGGCCATAGGCCATTTGATCGTTCGCAGAAAAAATCGCGGTAGGCCGTTCATTCGCGTCTAGCGTGAAAAGCTTGTGAGCGCACGCGCTTCCGCCTTCCGTGACGAAACCGCCCTCGAGCATGAGCCTGGGGTCGGGATCGATGCCCACCTCGATCAGCGCCTGGCGATAGCCTTCAATCCGCTCAGCAGTGCAGCGGAAATCCACCGGACCTTGAATATGAGCGATGCGGCGGTGGCCGAGTTCGATCAGGTGGCGCGTTGCCTCGTAGGCGCTCTCAAAGTTGTTGATGCCCACCCATGGCAGATCGACGGGCGGTCCCTGGTCATCAATGACCACGATGGGCAGCCCATGATCGCGGAGATCCGTGAGGTGCTTGCTCAACTTCCCCGGCAGTATCGCCAATAGCCCCGATGTGAGTCTCATGCCAATGATGCGATCCAGCACATCGTGGTGGCTCCTGGTCGGGTTAATGCTATACAGCACGATTTCATAGGAAGTATGCTCCATCAGCTCTGCGACGCCGCGCATAATCTCTGGCACAAACGGCCAGGTAAATGGCGGCGATAGCACGCCGATCAAGCGGCTGCGTCCTCCAGCCAGTCCTGAAGCTGTGATGCTGGGAACAAAGCCCTTTTCGTTGATGATGCGCAGGACACGCTCTCGCGTCGTCGGGTCTACGTTCGCTTTCTGGTTAATAACCCGCGACACCGTGGCCTTCGAGACTCCTGCTAAGCGAGCGATATCAGATATCGTCAGCTTTGATCCCATGCTCTTTTCCTGCTTTCTCAACGAGGCGCTGTCACAAATAGAAACGCGCTTTCTGTGAAGGTGCTGCCAATGTAAGCGGTTTCACAATCCAAGAATAATATGAAACCGGTTTCATGTCAAGGGTTTATGAACGAGTTTTTGGGAAAATCACAAACTTGTGAAAACTCGTGGAAAAAAGCCTGCTGGAATGCTTGACAAATCTTTAGAAGTATGAGAGAATGACCGCGCTATCGAAAAGGCAATCATCCAATTTTTTCAAAAATCAGATGCTCCTGTCTTTGACGTATCTCAATTGTCACGATAATGTGGCAAATCCCTCCGGGATGACACTTCCCCAGAGCTTTAGAACCGACAAACGTTCGTCGTGGCGTTTTGCGCCTTGTCGAATGACGGCTGGTTTCTCTGGCTGAAAAGCTGGTGTACTCTTTTGGGGATTGAAAGAGTTTTCTGGGAATTTTGAAAAGAGGTCGAAAACCCCTTGACAAAGCTCAGCAAATGTGAGATACTACGGCTACTGAACGAAACGAGCAAATACGCTCGTTATGGAGTACATTGGATAATCCCTTCTGGGATTGAGATTACTCCAGACCATGAAGCTTTAACAATTGAACAGTGGAAAGTAAAGCAGCAATGATAACAACCTTGCCGCCATCTAGCGGCAATTGGTTGGTATTGTGCGAGCCTGATTGATTTAATCATTCATGTCACTGTGTTCTCTGGTTCTGCCAGGGTTCATGGTTTCTGTTCTTCTCTGTTTACAGAGACGATACATCTTTCCAGCGTGACTACGCTGGAAGGGACATATACAACATGGATGGCGAGTTTGATCCTGGCTCAGGACAAACGCTGGCGGCGTGCGTAACACATGCAAGTCGAACGATCTGTTCTCTTTCGGGAGAGCAGGGAGTGGCGGACGGGTGAGGAACACATGGGTATCTAGCTCCGGGT
>DATLSW010000325.1:0-5808 GCA_035533955.1 Ktedonobacteraceae bacterium
AGAGAGGTGACGTTAGATGCCGCGTTCCGCCAAATCAATTGCTACCATTCAGGATGAGCTAGACGCAGCGCAGCCGCAACTTTCGCTGTTTTCCGCTCCGGTAAGTAATGTCGAGGAAAATACCCATGCTGCCAATGGGAAAAGCGCCGATGGCGCTGCCGAGAAGACGCCGGTGAAAGCGACAGCACGCGCCAAAAAGCAGAGCGCGTATTCAGCCGCCGATATTCAGGTGCTGGAAGGCATAGAAGCCATTCGCCATCGGCCCGGTATGTATATCGGTTCTACCTCGACGTCTGGCCTGTTGCATCTGCTCTGGGAAGCGCTCGACAACTCCGTTGACGAGGCTGTGGCTGGCTACGGGATACATGTCTGGATCGATATTGACCGTGACGGTTGGGTGACAGTGCGCGATGAAGGACGTGGTATGCCATTTGATCCCATGCTCTACCAGGGCAAGTCGCAGCCTGCCGCGACTGTCATCTTCACCGTGCCGCATTCCGGCGGCAAATTTGCCGAGGGAGTCTACAAGACAGCAGGTGGCCTGCACGGCGTAGGAGCCACCATCATGAACGCCCTGAGCGAGCGGTTAGAAGTGACGATCTGGAAAGATGGGCAAAAGTTCACCCAGGCGTTTCAGCGCGGTAAGGCTCTGCCGCACAAGATCGTTCCCGTCGATCCGAAGTTGCACGGCACGCAAACGCGCTGGCTCAACGATCGCTCGATCTTTGACGAAGAAGCCTATTATTCTCTGGAAGCGGTCGAGAGCCGCCTGAAAGCGGCGGCTTATCTCAATCGCGGTGTGACTTTTCACTTGAGCGCCTGGGACGAAGCCGAGAATAGAGAGATCAACCGCGTCTTCTATTCGCGCGACGGCCTGCCCGACTACGTGCGCGATCTCGCGACGACCACAAATACGCCACTTTTTAAGCAGGTGGTTGGCATTGCCCGCGAAAAGGATACCGTGCAGGTCGAGGTGGCCTTGCAGCCCACCGTTGGCTACAAAACGACCATCTTCAGTTTCGCCAATGCCGTGCGCACGCGCGATGGCGGCGTGCATGAAACTGGCTTCAAAGCGGCCCTCACTAAAGTGGTGCATGATTACGCGCTCAAGTGGAAGATCATCAAGAATCGCGAAGATGACGGTTTCAGGCCAGAGGTGATTCAGCAGGGACTCAACGCCGTGATCTCCGTCAAGCTCACGAACCCGCAGTTTCAGGGCCAGACCAAAGATCGCCTCAACAACGCGCCGGTCGAGGGCATTGTGCGCTCAGTCGTCGATGAAGGTCTCAAAGAGTGGTTCGAGAACAACGCCAGCGCGGGCAAAGACTGGCTGAAGAAGATACTCCAGATGCAGAAAGCGCGCAACGAGGCCCAACTGGTCGAAGAATTGGCACGCACTGGCAGCAAGAAAAATGGCGAGCTGATCGATACCACGCTCTCGAAAAAATTCTTGCGCTGCAACACCAGCGATCCGGATCGCGCCGAGCTGTTCATCGTTGAGGGCGATTCGGCTGGCGGCAGCGCTGGTCAGGGCCGCTACTCGGACTTTCAGGCCATTCTCAAACTCAAGGGCAAGCCGCTCAATGTGGCGAAGGCCGATCTCAAGCGCATCGTCGAGAACGAAGAGATCAGGACGATCATCAATGTGCTGGGTACGGGGACACGCGACCTGTTCGATGTCAGCCGCCTGAAGTTCTCGCGCGTGATCATCGCGACGGATGCCGACGTTGATGGTCTGCACATTCAATGCCTGCTGCTGACGCTCTTTTACCAGGAGTTTCCAGAGTTGATCGAGCGCGGCCATGTCTACATCGCCTGCCCGCCGCTCTATTCGGTGAAATACAAGGGCAAGGTGGTCTGGCTGCTGGACGACGAGGCGCGTGTGCAGTTCATGCAGGCTCGCTCCGATGCCCAGGGTCTGGAGTTCAAGCGTTTCAAAGGTCTGGGTGAGATGAACCCCAAAGAACTGCGCGACACCACCTTCGATCCCGCGCGACGCACGCTCAAGCGCGTCTCGATGGAAGATGCCGTGCTGGCTGCTCACCTGGTCAAATCGCTGATGGAAGATGAGAATGCCGAGGCGCGCCGCACGTTCCTGGCCGAACACGCGCGCAAAGTGAAGGAGCTAGACATCTAAAATATGGCTCGCAGTACACAGACAGTCAACGCCCAGATAGCAAGCGGCAACATTCGAGAAGAGGATTTTTCCGTCATCATCACGCAGGCGTTTGCCGCGTATGGCCTCTCGGTCGTGACTGACCGCGCCCTCCCCGACGCGCGCGACGGCCTGAAACCTGTGCATCGCCGCATCCTGGCCGGAATGCGCCAGGCCGGGTATCTTTCCAACCGCTCGACGGTCAAAAGCGCCGAAGTAGTCGGTTTGATTCTCGGCAATTACCATCCCCACGGCGACGCCTCGGTCTACGATGCCGCTGTGCGTATGGCGCAGCCCTTTACCCTGCGCTACCCGCTGATCGAAGGGCAGGGCAACATGGGCAGTGAAGACGGTGACGCGCCCGCCGCGTACCGCTACACCGAAATGCGGCTTTCGCCGCTCGCCGAGGCGCTGATGGCCGACATGGAAAAAGAGACCGTGCCGCTGCGCCCAACTTACAAGCAAGACCCGAAAGTCGTTGAACCAGACTATCTGCCGGGCCGTATCCCGCCCGTCGTCAATCCCTCCAGCGGCATCGCCGTCGGCCTCTCGACCAACATTCCGCCACACAATCTAACCGAAGTGCTGCGAGCGTGTATTGCCCTGCTGGATCACCCCAACATGGATATCGAGCAGATCATGAGCTATATCCAGGGGCCGGATTTCAGCCAGGGCGGGCGTATTATTGGCGTTGAAGGCATCAAGGACTATTTTAGAACCGGCAAAGGGCGCGTCATTGTGCGCGCTGAGGTGCGCCTGGAAGAGACGCCGCGCAGCCGAGCGCTGATCGTCACGCAGATTCCCCCTATCGGTCGGGATAAAGTCAAAGCCTCGATTGTCAAGGCCATTAACGCGCGCAAGCTGGAGGGACTCTATCCCGACGTGCGCGACGAGACCGATCACGAGAAGGGGATGCGTATTGTGCTGGAACTGCGCAAGGATGCCGATCCCGCCCAGGCGCTTTCGCAGTTGTTCGCTGAGACCGACTTGCAAATCGCGCTCTCGTTCCAGATGGTGTTTCTCTTCGGCGAACCTATGCAAGCGGCCCGCCAGCCCAAACAGATCGGCATGGTCGAACTGCTCAATTATTGGAACGCGCACCAGCTTGATGTGCTGACGCGCCGCGCGCAGTTCGATTTGCGCAAAGCGCGTGAACGTTTGCATGTCGTTGAGGGTCTGATCATCGGTGCGGCCCATGCCGACAAGATCGTGCGCATCTTCCAGCAGGCCGAGCATCGCACCGCCGCGCGCCACACCATTGAGCAGCACTATAAGCTGACTCCTATTCAATCAGACATAATCGCCTCCATGACGCTTGCCCAGGTGACGCGCCTTGATGCCAGTAAGTACGCGCAGGAAAAAGTGGAGCTACAGGCGCGCATCGACGAATTGGAGCAACTGCTGGCTGATCGCAAAGCCATGATCGCGCTGCTCAAGAAAGAGATGCAGCAGTTGATCAAGCAGTTCGGCGACGAGCGGCGCACGATGATTGACCTGGATGGGCAGGTTCACGAGCCGATCACAGAAGTCGCCAGCCTGCACGAGCGCGAACCCCTGGCGATCGCCTTCACACGCTCCGGCACGCTGAAAACCGTGCCGCCCGATGCTTACACGCCCAGGGGGAAAAATGGCAGCGCCGCCTATACTCCCGCGCGCGGCGATGAACAGTTGCGTTCGGTGGCGGCGGCAACCTCGCACGACTACGTGTTGTGCGTCAGTTCCGCCGGGCGTGTTTTCCATATCGCGGCCCATCGCATCCCGACTGGCACGCGCGCGGCGAAGGGCGAACCCGCGCGCAAGCTGTTCGCGCTGCTGCCGGGCGAGGAGATCGTGTCTGCCTTGCCGCTTGAGTCATTTGACGAGGATCGCTACCTTGTCACATTCAGCAAGCTTGGCAAAGTGAAGAAATCTCCTTTGAGCGAGTACAAAACAGCGGACACTGACGGCTTGCAAGACATGAAGCTGGCCGAGGGTGACGCGGTGACGGCGGCGTTGCTCGCGCGCGGCCAGGGCGAGTACCTGCTCACTGCCAGCAACGGCCAGACGTTGCGTTTTAGCGACGAAGTCCTGCGCGTGCAGGGTCGCGTCGGCCAGGGTGTGGCCGCCATGTCGCTCGCGCCGAAGGCCACCATCGTCAGCGCGTCCTATCTAGATAGCGAGCAAAGCGTCGGCGCGAGTAACTTCTTGAGCCTGCTGGTCATTACTGCGAGCGGTCTCACCAAAAAAGTGCCGCTCAGCCAGTACCCGCAGAAAGGCCGCGCCACGGCAGGCGTCATCGCGACCGAACTGATCGGCAGCGACCGTGTCATGCTGACCACAATCATCAACGAAGAGGATATCATGCTCTTCGTCTGGGATAGCGCCGACGGCGAGCAGGTCAAAGTCGTAAAGGCGACCGAGATCAAAGCATTTCCGAGAGCGCGTAAAGGTGTGCCAATGGTAAGTGGAAAGCTGCTGGGCGTCGTGAAACTGTAGCTGCGCAATTCATGGCGCCAATCACGGCAGGGCGCCATGAATTGCGCGGCTACACGGCTTGCTTTTAACCCAACCCGCTTGTGATCAGATAAAAGATTCCGAAGAGCAGCAGCCCAAACCCTGGCAGCCAGAGCGAGAGGATGAACGATACCCAGAATCCTGGCAGCATGTGCGCGGCCAGCAGGTATTCGAGAATACCAACAATGATCACGAAAATTCCTGGCGCGACGGCTCCTTTGCCCACAAAGCCCAGACGGCCCATAATTGCCACGCCGATCAGCCCCAGGCCGATGGCGAGGGCAAATGTTGAGAGTACCTGACTGCCTGGAATCATACTGGTGAAGACCAGGTAAATCTCAATGCCCATCAGCAGTACCATCCAGGTCAGCACGGCCAGCCGGCGGGGATTGAAAAAGAGCGCAATAAGGAAGCCAATGCCGTAAGCCAGTAGCCCGATGGGATAACGGAACGGATCGGGATAGAACGGGAAGTGCGCGAAATCAACATAGCGCGAGAAGTGGAAGCGATCAGGGCTGAGTAGCCACGCGGCCAGCAGGCAAATGACGCCGAGAATGATCAGCGCGTAAGCCTGACGGCGATTCTGGGCCTGCTTCGTATTCCCTACCGAAATATTGCTCGACATAGATCACAACTCCTTTACCTGACACCTGCAATAGGCGTCAGGTAAACCATGCAAATTATGTATCTCATTGCTCATACGCGGACGTTGGTTCGTCACATCGTCTGTTTGAGATGTTCGATCTGTTCCAGGTGGGCGCTGCTATGTCCCGAACTCGCGGCGAAGAGATCGTAGAGGGTCATGACGCCGCGCTCAGGATGGTTGCAGGCGCGTTCCCATGCCTCCGGCGGCAGCGTCGCGAGGAGAGCGGCGGAAGAGTTGCGCAGGGCCGCGAAGAGTGCGAGTCCCAGCCCAAAACTTTGCGTGCTGTAGGAGAGCCTGGAGGCGAAGGCGTTTTCATCGAAGCCATAGATGATCGGTGTATCCTCGGCAATGGTCTTGCGCATCCGCTCGTAGTAAAAGACCTCGGCATCGGCTAGATGAACGATAATTTCGTTGATGCTCCATTCGCCCTCGGCTGGCGCGAAATGGATCTGCACGTTGTCCAGGCCAGTGAGAGCAGCGGACAATTGCGTTGGCGCGGCGGCGAAGGCGTCGA
>DATLSW010000326.1:0-8452 GCA_035533955.1 Ktedonobacteraceae bacterium
GCCCCTACTGAATGGCCTGCATGGTTGGCACGTCTGTGCCAATTGGCTGTAGCGATGGCTCTTCTCCGTGTGCTAAGATTCAGGCAAACGTGATATGTTCGCACAGCGAATGGAGAAGAACCCACCATGGAGAAACAAACAGGAACCGTCAAGATTAAACGCATCTTTCCCGAAATGCAAAAGGGCGGCGTCATCTGCGATGTCGTCAACGCCGAACAGGCCGAAATTGCTCAGGAGGCCGGCGCGATCGCCGTCATGGCGCTGGAGCGCGTCCCCGCCGATATTCGCGCGCACGGCGGCGTAGCCCGCATGAGCGACCCGGATATGATCATCAAGATTAAAGAGGCCGTTACTATCCCTGTCATGGCGAAGTGCCGCATCGGCCATTTCGTCGAGGCCGAGATTCTCCAGGCCATCGGCGTAGACTGCATCGACGAGTCCGAGGTGCTGACGCCCGCCGACGAGGCATTCCATGTCAATAAGCATCTTTTTAGCATCCCGTTCGTCTGCGGCGCGCGCAACCTGGGCGAAGCCCTGCGGCGCATCGGCGAAGGCGCGGCCATGATGCGCACCAAAGGCGAGGCCGGCACGGGTAATGTCGTCGAGGCCGTGCGCCACATGCGCGCCATCAGGGATGGCATTCGCCGCCTGACCGTATTGCCGGAAGAGGAACTAATGAGCGAAGCTAAAAACCTGGGCGCGCCGTATGAACTGGTGGTTGAGATCGCGCGCACCGGCAAGTTGCCCGTCGTCAATTTCTCCGCCGGCGGTATTGCCACACCCGCCGATGCCGCGTTGATGATGCGTCTGGGCGCGGAAGGCGTTTTCGTCGGCTCCGGCATCTTCAAGTCTGAAAACCCGCTCAAGCGCGCCAAAGCTATTGTGCAGGCTACGACGTTCTATCAAGACGCGCACATCATCGCCGAAGTTTCGCGCGCCCTGGGCGATGCAATGATCGGCATCAACATCGATACGCTGCCCGAAGAAGAGCGCATGGCCGTGCGCGGCTGGTAATAAGGAATGGGTGGATGTGAGAGCGCGATACATCCACCCATAGAAAACCTATGAACAACGACGAGAAACATTACAACCCGCTGTTACGCATCGGCGTATTAGCATTACAGGGAGATTTTGAGGCGCACGAAAAAGCCTTGCAGCGCGCCGCTCACGAGATGGGCCTCACTATCGAAGTGAAAGCGATCCGTCTCCCATCGCAAGTTGACAAATTAGATGGTATAATACTACCAGGTGGTGAGAGTACCACCATCGGTAAATTGATGACGCTGTACGATCTGCAAGGCATCCTACAGCAGAAAATTCATGAAGGTCTCCCAATCTGGGGGACATGCGCAGGATTGATCTTATTGGCGAACGAGACCGATAACGCATTAGCAGGCCAGCCTCTGCTGGCATCGATGCACACGCGGGTTCGTCGCAATGCATATGGTAGTCAGCGGGAAAGTTTTGAGACCGAGCTATCGGTGCCGATCCTGGGAGAAGCGCCATTCCACGCATTCTTCATTCGCGGCCCGGCCGTTGAGTCGGTAGGGCCGGGGGTGCAGGTGCTGGCAACGCTCGACGATGGGACAATCGTCGCCGTCCAGGAAGGCAATTTGCTAGGCACTGCCTTTCACCCGGAGGTATCAGAAGACTCGCGCTTTCATCAATACTTTCTCCGCTTATGCAAAGACGCGAAAGCTCGCGTCGAAGGCGTCACAGTGTAGGGACACACAGGTGAAACGGTCTGTCCTTGCATGACGCGGGGGTAATGGATGATACGACCGGTGCTGTACGTCGATTTGCCGGGAATCATCTACTCGATTGATCGCCGCGCTCGCAGCAGGCAACATGAGATCGCGAATTTCGTGTGCTGGCTCGAGCCGGACGAGCAACCCTACTCTCTTTCGCCTATCCTACGGAATATCCTTCCACTCAGTCCTGCCGCTCGCACCTGGATCTGCGAGGATCACTGGCGCATCCTGGGCTTTGCGCAGGTGCAGGAGCGTCCCTCGCATAGTATGTGGGACGTATCTTACCTGGCCTCGATGGCCCAGCGCAACGTGTCTGGCGATGATGTCTTGACAGGTCTGCTAGACTACATGCTGGAAATGGCGGCCCGGCATGGTATCCTCCGTATTTTCGCCAAAGTCGAGGACGAGATTCCCGAACTGGAACTCTTCCTGCGTACAGGCTTCCAGCGTTATGCCCGCGAATTGACCTATGTCTACGATCCGGCCATGCAAACGGGAACGCCGCCTTTGCCTGATATTCCATCATTGCGGCGCTGGAATCGCCATCACGCCTGGGGTCTGCACCAGCTCTATTATGCCGTCACCCCGCAGCGGGTGCAGATGGCGGAGATGCTTGACAATAGCGAAGATTTTGCAAAAATGCACGTTGGCGCGCTCACGCCGCTGCCTCGCCCTTTCGCGCGCGGCACGGAAAACTACGTGTGCGACGTCGGCGTTCGTCTGGGAGCATGGCTGAGGCTCTGCCGGGGGCATGGGACAGCGCCGCACCAGCTCTCTTTGATGGTTCATCCTGAGCATTCTGACCTCGCGGAACCGCTTTTGCGGTTCGGCATCAGAAAGTTACAGGCAGAGAGTGTTCGCCGCGTCTATTGCCAGGTGCGCGAATACGAACTAAATGTTATCGCCGCTCTGCGTAACACCGGGTTTGAGCAACTCGCGATCCGCGTGCTGCTCGTGCGTCACATGGCGCTGCTTGCCCTGCGCCAGCGTACCATTCCGGCCCTGGAGCAACGAGTGGCCTACGGCGTGAAAAGTCTGGGAACGGTCAATTCGCGCCAGACTACGAGGTGATGAAACTGCCTATGCAACATGCGATCACTGACGATCTGGAGGCTCTGCTGGCGACTCTTCCGCCCAGTATCCACGACGCGGTCAACCGGTTAGAGAACCGCAGCGACCTGCTGGAGATCGTAATGGACCTCGGACGTCTGCCCGAGGGCCGTTTCCCAGAAGGAGAGGTGATCCTGTGTGACCAGCCTGTCTCGAACGCCGACCTCGAATACGTAGTCGAGCGCATCGGCGAATTCGGTGATGATAACCGGGCTGGTATTGAGCGCACACTCCACCGTATCAGCGCCCTACGTAATCGCAAAGGTAAAGTGGTTGGCCTGACCTGCCGCATTGGCCGCGCCGTGCTGGGCAGTATCGCCCTCATTCGCGATATTGTCGAGCAGGGGCAATCGATCCTGATTCTCGGTCGCCCCGGCGTCGGCAAAACCACGCTGCTGCGCGAGATCGCGCGCGTCCTGGCCGACGAGTCCAACAAGCGCGTCGTCGTTGTTGACACATCCAACGAGATCGCGGGCGATGGCGACATCCCGCATCCCGGCATTGGCCGCGCGCGCCGCATGCAGGTGGCGCGCACCGTCGAGCAGCACGCCGTGATGATCGAGGCCATCGAGAACCACATGCCGGAGGTTATTGTCATCGACGAGATCGGCAACGAGCTGGAGGCTGCCGCTGCCCGCACCATCGCGGAGCGCGGCGTGCAATTGATCGCCACCGCGCATGGTAACTCACTCAGCAATCTGCTGGTGAACCCGACGCTCTCCGACCTGATCGGCGGCATCCAGACGGTCACGCTCGGTGACGAGGAGGCGCGGCGGCGGCACACCCAGAAAAGCATTCTGGAGCGCAAAGCCCCGCCCACCTTCGACGTGGTGGTCGAGCAGCAAAGCTGGCAAGAGCTAATCGTGCATCGCGACGTGTCTGATACAGTGGATAGCATTTTGCGCGGGCAGCCGGTCGTGGCTGAAGAGCGCATCCGCGACGAGGAATCCGGGCGCGTCAGTATGCGCCGTCTTACCATCGGCGGTATCGAAGTGCCGGGCTGGGGCATTAGCGGCTTCGGTGGTTTCGGCGGCTTCGATGCACGGCGTCCAGAGCGCGGCGACCGCCCAGGACGTTTTGATCGCCCTGAGCGGCCCGATCGCTCTGAGCGCGGCCCCGGCGGCTGGAGCAACCAGTTGCCGCAGATCGAGCGCGGCCCTCGTGCCTCGACGCCAGGCGGCGTCGAGCGTTATCGCGCCTACAACCAGGCTCAGCCGCAGTACAAGATGCTGGCGCCGACCGGCACGGAGGGCGAGCGTGCCGCGCCGACGGCTTTGTTGGAAAGCAGCGGCAAGCCGCTGGCCGAGGGCGTTTACGCGCCGCTTGAAGACGATATGCCGCAGCCCATCCTGAAAACGCTGCGCGTCTATCCTTTCGGCGTGAACCGCGACCGCCTGGCCGAGTCGGCGCGCCAATTGCGCGTGCCGATTGTCGTTACCAACAACCAGAGCGAGGCTGATGCCATCATCACGCTGAAAAACTACTATCGCCACCAGCCGGAACGCTTGCAGCAGGCCGAGCAGGATCGCAAGTTGATCATCATCTTGAAGAACAATACGGTCTCGCAGATGCAACACGCCCTGGCGCACATCTTCGATATCCCGTCAGCCGACCCCTCGCCTGACGAAGACGACGAGGAGAGTTCCGACAGCAGCGATAGCCGCGCCGACGACCCGACCATGCGCGCCATGCTGGAGACTGAGGACGCCATCCACCAGTTGCTCAACAAGGGTCTGACAACGGCGGAATTGGCTCCCGCCAACTCGCACATCCGCCGGCTGCAGCACCAGATGGCGACCCGCTACAATCTGCTCTCGCGCAGCCGCGGCAAAGAACCCAACCGCAGGGTGAAGATCTTCCGCACGCGGGAATAGATAGTGGTGAGTGAGATGAATGGTGCCAAATTTCGAGAGGCCGTAGCCTCTCGAAATTTGGCACCATTCATCTCACTTATTCCCCTATCAAACCACAAAGGGAGGCAAGCCAATGGCTGAACGACAGGAAGATAGATTGCAGAAAATCCTCAGCCTTTTCGGCAAATGGAGCGATTTGGATTGGGATACTATGGAAAAAGAACTCTATCGCATTCGTCACGAGAGTAAGCCATCACCGCCTCTTTCTTTGGGATTAGAGGAAGACAAAAACGATGTGGAGATTTAGAGAGTTGCAGAAGGCATGGTAGGTGAGAGGCGGCGATACTGTTCCACAAACTCATACTTGTTCTCAAACATGCGGTTGCCGCAGAAAATGTTGCGCCGCGTGAATGGTTCAGGCGTTTGTTGAATGAGACGCTGGCGTATCTCTGGTCTGTCCGCGCCAGGGGAATCAAACCAGGGTTCGGGTAAACAGAAGATCGGGTTGTGTACCCAGGCCGGGCATGGCACATTATAGCGTTCGCAAAGCCATTCTACAGAGGCGGCGCAAAAAGCGGCCCATCGGTGAGTATCGTCTGAAAGAATTTTTGGGAGAGATATAGGATCAGCTACAAGTTGCGCCCGCCGGTCTTTAGCGTAGTCAAACCAATCGTTCATGAAATTGCCAAGCGCAATCCACGGTTTTTCGCCCCGGCAAATTTCTTGATAGGTGAGAGATATGGTTTGTAAATGGTCGATCGTTTTCATGGCATTCTGTATTTTCTCTGCTTTCATCTGATCCTTCTCTATTATACCACAGTCACTACGAGAAGAAAGCGTTCAGAATGTCATCTAGGTGGTTCATTTGCTGAACTTGTTTGTCAGGAATGTACCGATCTACCAATTTTTGAGCTTGTTGGCGATCCTGAATCTTTTCCTGTTGGCAGAGTACATAGATATCATCTTTGTCTTTTGGGCGTCCAGAAAGCAACTTCAGTGCCAAAATGTACTCGCTCGGAGGTAAATATACCTCAAGCATTGCATATCTTCGCCATAGTGTTCCTTCTGGTATCGTACCAATGTCACGAAGAAAATCCCCGATCACATCGTTGAGCCAACTGGCAGGAATCTTATTCCTGGTGGCAATAGTTCGCACTGCTGACCTGAATATTTGGTAGAGCTGCGATGCTGTGGAATCGTCAATATCTTTGAGTACTATGTCAATGTCATTTGTTGTGGCCCTATTATGAAGCTGAGTCAGCATGAAAGCTCCGCCGACTAATAGAATGCGTATGGGATATTCTATACCAGCGTTTTGCAACTCCTGGCCCAACTCAGCAAGGTGTGTTTCAATTTCCAGTGCTTCCATAAAAATTTCCTCTTACTTCTTAATGCGCGGCGCTGTGCGCGAATTGCGCCAGGATGCCGATGGCGATGATCGCCAGGCAGATGGCGATGATCAGCAGTGTGACCAGGATGGCGCGCCGGTAGCGACCGCCGAATTTGGGCGCGTCGGGGCGATACGGGATCGGGGATACGCTTTCCAGGTGGCGCAGATCGTGGGCCATCGCCTCCATTGAGCCGTAACGCTTTTCGGGGTCGCGGCGGATGGCGCGCATGACGACTGTGGCAAGGGCTGGCGAGAGATCGGCGTTGTAGTGGAGAATCGAGGGCGGGTCTTGCATGACGTGCTGGTTAAGAACGGCGAAGATGTTTTCGCCCTCGAAAGGGATGCGCCCGCACAGCATCTCGTAGAGAACGCAGCCAACGGCATAGATATCTGAGGTCGCCGCGCCGCGCTGGCCCTGCAACTGTTCGGGGGCCATGTAGTCCGGCGTGCCGACGGTGGACGAGAGGCCGCGCCAGGTGACGCGGCGCGCACCCTCCAACAAAGCGATGCCGAAATCGATGATCTTGATATCGCCGTTGATCATCACCATGATATTTTCCGGCTTGATGTCGCGATGATACACGCCGTGCTTGTGGCAATAGGTCAGCGCGTCGCAGACTTGCAGGGTGATACGCACAGCCTCGTCAGGTGGCAGCGGATTGGGGGCGTGTTCGTCCAGCACTTTGCGCAATGAGCGACCTTCTACAAATTCCACCACCAGATAGTTTTCGCGCCGCTCCTCGCCATCGTTGAGCGAATGCTGGATGTGCGGGTGATTCAGACGGCTGCCGATCTCCGTCTCGCGGCGATAGCGTTCAAAGACGGCCACATTGCCGATCAGATCATCATTGGGAAATTTGAGGACTACCAGGCGGTCGGCTACAACATCTTTGGCGAGATAGACGCGGTTCATCCCGCCCTCGCCGAGCATACGCATAATTTTGTAGTGATCGACCATCTCGCCAGGTGGGTAGGTAACATGCATAAAATTGTCCAGGTGTTTCAAAAGTCATGTTTCACTAACATGTGTTCACAGTATACCACACAAACACGGTCTCTCCCATCATCGAGGCTTCAATGCCTGTTGTATAGAAGAGGCCGTGCTGTGTCAGACGAGAGGAGAACGACGGACCCAACAACGATAGAGAAATGTCTGCTCAGTCGCTGGTTGCGCCCACCGTCTCCATCTTCAGCCCTTGCGCTTCTTTGTAATCTTCGGGATGTAAAACGGGGACGCCCTTGACGATCTGTCGTCCGTAGAGGAATGCGAAGCCGACAACGAGCCAGGCAATGCTGAAAACAGCGGCGATGATCGTGTCAAGCTGCACTGTACCGCCGCCGGTGATAGCGTAGTAAATAACGCCGACCAGCATACCGATGTTGAGAATGACGCCGAGTGCGGGAGCCATGACTGTGCTGAAGATATTGCGCTTCTTCATGCCGACGAAGGCGATGATGCAGATGATGCAGGTCATGCCGTAGAGCAGGAACGTGCCGATGTTCGAGATGAGCGTGATCTGCGTGACGTTATCGATGCTCAAGACGCCATACGAGCCGATGAGGGCCGAAATGACTGTCAGCACAATGACCGTCACATGAGGAGTGCGATATTTGCCGTGCAAGAAGCCGAAGATCGCCGGCAATTCGGTATCTTTGCCCATCGCATAGGTCACGCGCACACCGGTATTGAGGCAGGAAAGCGCCGTGCCGACGAGCGCAATCACGACGGTGGCTGCCATGATGATGGTGAAGGCGAAACCATTGCCGCCTAATAAACTGTCGCCGATGATCCTTGCCATATCTCCAATGGGCGCGCCGGAGCTATAGGCCGCCGCCAGCCCGGAACCGGCACTGTTTTTATAGAAGTCGCCGACGAAGAAGTTGGCCGCGAAGTACTCGAAGAAGTAGAAAATGACGGCCTGGATCACCAGCGAGAGCAGAACGCCGCGCGGGATATCGCGCGCCGGGTTCTTTGCTTCGGCGCTTAGAGCGGTCGCCGACTCGAAACCCACCACCAGCAAGATGGCGATGGTTGCCTGGAAGAGCAGCCCGCTGAAGTCGTGCGGCGTGATGACGCTGATCGCGTTCGGGTGAACGTAGTGATACTGGGGATTGTTGATACGAAAGACGATAGCCAGCACTGAAAAAGTTATCAGTGCAATAATCTGAATAGCGTTAATGACGATATTGGCGATGGTCGAGCCGGTCACGCCCACGTAGGCGATAGCGCCCACGATACCGGCAAAGACGATGCAGATCAGGATTTTTTCCCAGGCCAGCGAGGCAAAGCTGGGATTGAAGGTCTGCCCAATGTAGATAATCAGCGTACCCATGAAGGCGACCATCAC
>DATLSW010000327.1:0-11944 GCA_035533955.1 Ktedonobacteraceae bacterium
CCTGTTCATCTGCCCGATTGAGCAGGTCATCATCAAGGCGATGCAGCAGAATCCCGCGCTGCGCTTCCAGAACGCGGATGCCATGCGCATGGCCTTGCAGCAGTGCTTGCCAAATTACAACGTCAACTCGCTGAACGCGGCGGCATCGACGATGCAGATTCCAGCGATGTCGGCGAACTCGACCATTGTCGTACCCGCCAGCGGGCTGGTCTGTCCCAAGTGCGGCTACCAGAATCGTCCGGGAGCCAAATTCTGCAAGCGCGATGGGCAGCCGCTGACCCAGGGCGCGACGGTCGTTCCACCAACGCAGGGACGGGTGCCATCGATGGTGCGCCGATCCGCGCCGATCCAGGCGCGACCGATCACCGCGTTGCCGCCCAGAGCCAACACGCCGCAGCCTATCCGCGCTCGCCCCGTCACCGCGACGCCGCCCAGAGCCAACACGCCACAGCCCATCCGCGCTCGCCCCGTCATCGCGACGCCGCGTGTGCCGCCGCCGCCGCCCGATGCGTTGGCGGCCTATCGCCTGGGTTTGCAACAATTGAACGGAAAAAACTACACGGCTGCCATTCAGCAGTTCAAGTTGGCGCAGGTTAGCGGCAAGCCTTCATACGATACGCTCTATAACCTGGGGCGCGCCTACCGGCAATACGCGCAATCGCTGCAAAGCAAAGACCCCCAGTTGTATCTGGACAATATGCGTATGGCGGCGGAACAGTTTGAGCTGGCGACGCGCATCAAACCTGACGGGTTCAATGCCTACTTCCAACTCGGTATGTGCTATCGCGAGCTAAAATTGTATGCGCAGGCGGAAATGGCCTTCAAGAGCGCGCTACAAATTTCGCCGCAGGATGTTGGCACGCTTTACCAGTTAGGAATGATCGCCGGGGATCAGCAAAGCAAACGGCAAGCCGAGGCATACTTTCTGGAAGGGCTGAAGATCAGTCCAGATCATGCCTTGATTTTGATTGCTCTGGGCAAGCTCTACCTTGACATGGATCGCACTAACGACGCCATCGATACCTTGCGCCATGCCAGCCAGGGTCAACCCGAACCAACGCTTCCCGAAGCATGGTATGAGTTGGGGCGAGCGCACATGAAAGCGCGGCAATGGAAGTTCGCGCTCAGCGCCCTTGAGCAAGCCCGGCAGCGCGATTCTGACTCGGCTGATACATATAGCGCGATGGCTTCGTGTTATCAAAAGATAAACAAGAAGGCAGATGCGCGCAATATGTTAAGCGAAGCTTTACGGCGCGATCCTACTAACCTGGAAGCGCTGCGAGTACAAAAGCAACTATGAACCCGGATACTTTGATGACATCGATAGATAGAGGAGGGCAGCAATGATCTGTCCAATGTGTAACGTTACCAACCGTAACGATGCGAAGTTCTGTAAAAAATGCGGACACGCGCTGCATGTCGAGACGCCAGTGCCTGTCGAAGCGTCAGTCGCGAACCAGGATGTCACTGCTGGCGTGCAGAGCGCGAACGCGGAAGAAGATATCAGCCTCGCGCCGACGCAGATTATCAGCCCTGAGCAGATGCTGAAACTGCAAGAACGCCATTGGCAGCGCGAGGCCGAGCAAGATCGGCCCGCGGAGGAACTAACAACCGCGGCGAGTGACTCTGATGACGCGAACTCAGCTTCATCTGCGCCAGATATCGCCGACATGCCAACAATGATCATCGCTCCTCCCGCGATCGAGGCGGCCAGCGCTGGGCCTTCCAACGAAGATATGACCGAGGAAGATGCGTTGATTCCGCCGCCTCCACCGCCCTTAGATGAGTCGCCAACGCTGGGGAGCGCTTCCCAGGCTACACAGACGGAGTCTGAAGCCGACAATGCCAGCAACGGGAATGCCCAGGAGGAAGAAACTGTCGCCGAAACTGCCGATAGCACGGGAGTAACGGTCAAAAATGCGCCAGAGGAAGTACAGATGACAACGGATGATCATGAAACCGAGCAGGAGCCAGCACCAGAAACAGACGAATTCCCGACACTAGCTTCGGGCGCTGTTTTAATTGGCCGCTATGAGATCAGTGAATTAGTCAGTGCGGAGCCTGACCAGCACGTTTATCAAGTCATCGACAGGCAAGGCTACCAGCGCTGCTGGAATTGCGGCTCTGAACAAAATCGCGAAGGGGACGAGTTCTGCATCGACTGCGGTGCCGGTTTGTCGGATGTCGCCTATCTCATGCACGAGTATCCGGCCACGCAGGAGAAAGGCGCGGAAGCCAATGTGCTGCACGAGACTATCGTCAACACATTTGTTGATCAGGGCCATACCTACGTCGTAGCCCAGGAGCAGGCGGCGGAAAACCCGTTTCCCAATGGCGTTCGTCTCTCTGTAGCTTCCGACTCCGATGCCGGCGATATCCGCCGCAGCGATCCGAACGAAGATAGCACGTTGATCTTGCTGCTCCAACGCATCCATGAATCCAACGCCGCGCCTGTCGGACTGTTCGTTGTCGCGGACGGAATGGGCGGCCATGACAACGGCCAGCGCGCCAGCCACCTCGCCATCAGCGCGCTGGCTGAGCGCATCACGCATGATCTGTTGCTCGCGCCGCTTAGCAGCGAAAACGCGGGCGAGGCCGCCAATACATTTGACGAAGATGCTCTGGTCTCGCTCTTACACGACGCTGTCGAGGATGCGAATGTCGCTATCTATAAAGAGAACCAGCGCGCCAAAACCGACATGGGATCGACGATCACCGGCTTTATGATCTTCGGCGACTATGCTTTCATCTTCAACGTAGGCGATAGCCGCACCTATATGATGCGCGGCGGGCAAATTTATCGCCTGACCACCGATCATTCGCTGGTGGCGCAACTGGTTGCCGGCGGTCTGATCCAACCCGATGATGTCTATACGCATCCGCAGCGCAGCCAGATATTCCGCAGTCTGGGCGATAAGCTCAATGTCCAGATCGACATTTTCAAGCAGCAGTTGCACCCTGGCGATATCCTGCTCTCCTGCTGCGACGGCTTGTGGGAGATGGTACGCGATCCGCAGATCGAATCAATCCTGACGACCGCTCCCGACCTGCAAACGGCGTGCAGCCAGTTGGTTGACGCTGCCAACCAGAACGGAGGAGAAGACAATATCAGCACGGTCATCGTTTCCGTCCATTAAGGGCGATTTCCTTCATATATCAAGCTATGGTATACTACAACAATCGGACAAAAGCCATGATGAAAGGAGTATTCTATTATGCCCGGTGAGGTAACACTGGCGCACCAGGTAGGCAAGGACTACATGCCTGTCACTGGTGGCAGTCAGTTAGCATATGTCTTAGTCGAAACCAAGCCAACCGAGTTGATGGCGCAGGTGCGGATGCCGCTCAACTTTGCCCTGGTGCTTGACCATTCCGGCTCAATGAAAGGGCCGAAGCTGCAAAATGTGAAAGAAGCGGTCAAGATGGTGATCGACCGCCTCGAACCGACCGATTACATCTCGGTCATCATCTTCGATGATACCTGCCAGGTCATTATCCCTTCCATGCCCGCACGCGATCCTATTGGCATGAAGGCGGCCATTGATCGCATCCGCGATGCAGGTGGGACGACTATGTCGCTTGGCATCACGCAGGGACTCAACGAACTACAGCGCTGGAAAATCCCCAACGCGGTCAATCGTATGATCCTGCTCACGGACGGCGTGACCTATGGAGACGCAAATCAGTGCCGCCAGTTGGCGCGGCAGGCCCGGTCATCCGGGGTTTCGATCTATCCGATGGGCATCGGGCAGGATTGGGACGAGGCGCTGCTCGATGATGTCGGAGAGCTCAGCGGCGGCATGCCTGCCGAGTTCATTCGCCGCCCAGAAGACGCCATGATGATCTTCGAGCAGCAGATACAGAGCGCCGTCGCCGTCGCTGTGCGCAACGCGACGCTGACCCTGCGCTTGCCGGCAGGCGTGACGCCGAAGAAGGCGGTGCTGGTGCTGCCGATCATTAAGGATTTGGGCCAATCGAGCCTCTCTGACCGGCAGGTAGTTCTCTCGCTCGGCGACCTGGAGAAGGACACCCCGCAATCAGTTCTGGTCGAACTTATGATCGATCCGCGACCGGCAGGCATCTTCCGTATCGCGCAGGCGGAACTGACCTATGACGTACCTGTGGCGAACCTGATAGGCGAAGGAGTGGCGGATGACATTAAAGTCACCTTCACGACCGATGCCAACGAGGCGGCGCAGGTCAACCCACTGGTCATGAACTACGCGGAAAAAGCCAATGCTCATCGCCTCGTCACGCGGGTGCTGGACGAGTATAAAAGAGAAGGCCGGGTGACGACGCGCCTATCTCCCAACGTCACCAGGGTACTTGACCCGGAGACGCAGGCCGCCCTGGAGCAAATCAACCAGGGCCAGCAAATTTCGCCGGATCAGGTCAAGTCCATCGGCAATAAGACGCGCAAATTGACGCAGCGCCTGGACGACCTGCTACCGTAATCATACACACCTGATCGAACCTGGCAGCAAGGCCAACGTATATATGTGTAAGGAGGACAGACATGACAGTATATTGTTCGCAAGGCCACCCCAATCCTGATGGGTCAGCTTTTTGTGATGAATGCGGCGACCCTCTGTCGGCGGCAACGCCGGATCCGGCTGCCGCGGCTACCGTCGCGGCGACATTGGCACCCGCGGCCCCAGCGGAGAGCATGGTCACATGTTCATCCTGCGGGGCGCAAAACCCGGCAGGTGAGGCTTTCTGCTCCAACTGCGGCGTCAGCTTGCTTGGCGCGCCAGTAGCCGCGAACGCGGCTGCTCCGTCCGCCCCTCCCGCTGTGACGCCTGAACCTGATCTAGCAGCGGCTCCCGCCGCGCCAGCCCCCGCGCCGGTCGCGGCCACCGCTCGCTTGATCGTGGAAGCGGATAACCAGGAATTTGACCTGAGCGGAAAGGATAGAATCAGCATCGGACGCGAAGATGCCGTGAGCAACATTTTCCCTGATGTTGATATGACACCGCATGGCGGCGAAGAGGGCGGTGTGTCCCGTTTACACGCGCACATCTTCCTTGAGAACGGCCAATACATGCTGGAAGATGAAAACAGCACGAACTACACGTTTCTCAACCGTCAGAGGCTTGCGCCGAAAACGCCGACTCCCCTGCATGACAATGATGAAGTCAGGCTGGGACGGGTGTTACTGCGTTTCAAAACATCCTGATGGCGCGCGGTGAGGAGGAGCAATGGTACTCTCCTCCTCCAGATTGACAGGCTGCGCCTGAATCGCTATAATTGATGGGAAAACTTTGTGGAGGATAAGAAAGGAAGCATATGAAACGCACATGGCAACCCAAACGCATTCCGCGTCTGCGTGAACACGGCTTCATGAAGCGCATGGCGACGCGCAATGGCCGCCGCGTTCTCAAAAGCCGCCGCGCTAAAGGGCGTTGGAAGCTGACAGTGTAGCATCGTGGCGCTCAATCGCGCGTTACGCCTGCGCAAAAATAGCGAGTTCCAGCGGGTGAGGCAACAGGGACAAAGCGTTGCCTCCCGGCTTCTCGTCCTGGCCTGGATGCCCAATGGCGAGAGTTGCCCGCGTGTTGGCTTTGTCGTCAGTAAGCGGGTCGCGAAACACGCGGTAGACCGCAACCGCACGAAGCGGCGGCTCGGCGAGGCTATTCGCCCCGCGCTGGAGCAACTTCCAGCGCCCTACGATATCGTTCTAAGCGCGCGGAGCGCGGCAGTCACGGTGGACTTTCCTGTTCTCAGGCAAGAGGTGATCAGTTTGTTGCGTCGGGCGCGACTTCTCAAATCCGACTGAAAGGCCGATACTCGCCTGGGGATTGAAATTGGGGATTGAAAAAATCTTATAATATGACTAAAAGGTTAGTGAATCCCGATTGGGATTGAAATTAGAATCCGAAGGCACAATTGTGAAGTACGTGGCTCTGTTTCTCATTCGCGTTTACCAAAACACGCTGTCGGTCGTCTTGCCTTCATCGTGTCGATTTACGCCATCATGTTCGCACTATGGATATGAGGCGATACAACGTTTTGGATTCTTTCGTGGAGGGTGGCTGGCAGCCAGGCGCATCGGTCGCTGCCATCCCTTCTATCACGGGAATCTGTACGATCCGGTTCCTGAACGCTTAGGGAACTAGATCGAGGAAGGCAAGGAATGATTCGTGGGTCAAATAGGGTATATCTTTAATCTGATTTTTACCTTCCCCATCTTTAACGTCTTGATGCTGCTTTATCGCACTATCGGAGATTTCGGGCTGTCGATCATCGTGCTGACATTGATCGTCAGGTTAGTTCTGTTCCCGTTAACGCTCAAACAGCTCAGATCGATGAAAGCGATGCAGGCATTGCAGCCACAGCTCGCGGAGATTCGCAAGAAGTATAAAGATCAGAAGGCACAACTAGAAGCGACTCAAGCCTTATACAAAGAGTATGGTGTGAATCCTGTGGCGGGCAGTTGTCTTCCTCTACTGGTGCAGATGCCGGTTCTCTTCGCGCTTTTCTACGCGCTGAATGCTGTACTGCGGAATGCCACACTTACTAGCATTAACGCCCTCATTTACCCTTTTCTGCCGAAGTTTACGACGCCTCCAAACGTTAACTTGACCTGGTTTACATTCATTAACCCTAGCTGGCACATTGCGTTAGGAAGCCCCGATCCCACACATATTCTGCCCATTCTGGCGGCGGTAGCCACCTTTATCCAGTTGCGTATGTCGCAGGCGCGCACGAACGCTACGAAGACTACTTCCGGCGGCAAAGACATCACCTCGCAGCAGATGGTCATTATGCAGATCATCTCGCCGTTAATGGTGCTGTTCTTCGGCTGGACTTACGCTGCCGGCCTGGCGCTCTACTGGACAACATCTTCGGTCTTCGGTATGGTACAGCAATACTTTGTGACCGGTTGGGGTTCTCTGACAGTCATACCCAACTTCGGTGGCAACAAGAACGTCGCGAACGGCAAGAGCGCGGCAAAACCAACCTCAGTCGTAGCGCAACCCAAGGAGCCGGAAGTCGTCGATAGCACACTGGAGAGAGGTCCGAGCGGGAATACACCTAAAAAGAGCCAGTACTCATCATCTACAGCGGCGCGTCGGCGCTCGCGCAATAACAGCGCCTCGGCGCGCCGCCGGGGCGGCAATGTTCCCAAAAGAAATCCATCGCGCAGTTAAATAAAGGGAGGCACGAGTTCGTGGAAAGTATTGAGGTCAATGGTAAAACGATTGATGATGCCATTGTGCAGGCGCTGGCTCGTCTCGGCAAACGCCGCGACGAAGTTGACGTGATCGTGTTACAAGAACCGTCGCGCGGCACATTCGGCATTGGCGGCAAAGAAGCTCGCGTCCGCGTCACTATTCATCCTGTCCGCTCGTCCTCCGGTGCGTTGATCACGCCGGAGATGGCCGACGCTATTCTCGGCCCCGCGGATGCGTCATCTGAAGAAGATGCCTACGACGACGAGGAAGAAGAAGAACTGATATTTGAGGAAGAGGACGAAGAGGATTTTTACGATGATGAAGAAGACGAGGGGGAGGAAGAGGACGAAGATGAAGATGAGAGCGACGAATTGCCATCCCCTTTTCTCGATGTCGATTTGTTGCCTGCCGATCTATTAGCCGAGGTTAGTCAGGAGAATGGCGCAGCGCTTGCCGAAGGCGATCAAGAGACCGACAGAGCCACTCGTGAAGATGTCGAGATCACCGTAGATGTTCTACAACATATTTTACGCAACATGAATATTCACGCCACCGTACAGGTACGTGCCGCCGATCCTCTGACCGTCAACATCCAGGGCATTCACGAGAACCTGGGCTTGCTCATTGGGAGGCGCGGCGAAACGCTGGCGGCCTTACAATTGTTAGTGAGCTTGATTGTGCGCCATCGCACGAAGCATCGCCTGCGCATCATCGTTGACGCGGAAAATTACCGTATGCGCCGTGAAGAGAACCTGCGCTCGCTGGCTCAGCGCGTCGCGCAGCAGGTGCGCAACTATCGCCGCTCTATCGCGTTAGAGGCCATGCCTCCACACGAACGGCGCATCGTCCATATCGCGCTTTCTGACAGCAAGGATATCAGCACCGAGAGTATCGGCGAAGGCGATGAGCGGCGTGTGGTCATCTCGCTCAAGCGCCTGGGACGCTAGCCGCCAGTGTCCGCCCGTACGCGGGTCGTCCCTGGCGGCTCTCCGGCTTTCCTGACCATCGGACACATCACTAACGATCTCCATGATGATGGTTCATTCTCACTCGGCGGCACGGTCACTTTTGCCGCCGTTACCGCCTATCGCTTAGGATTAGCAGCGGCGCTTGTGACCCGCGCTGACGAGCAATTGATCGCTGGCTTACCTGCGCGGCTGCCGGGCATCCAGGTAGCCGCGCGCGCCTCTCCACTAACGACTACGTTCGCTAATCGCTACCATGATGGTCAGCGCACGCAATATCTGCACACACGAGCGGAATCCATTTCGCTGGAGGACATTCCCCTGGCGTGGCGAGACGCGCCCATCGTTTTGCTGGGTCCGCTGGCGCAAGAACTCTCTCCCGAATGTGTGCAACTCTTCCCCAGGCGCAGCGGCGCGCTGATCGCCGCCACGCCGCAGGGTTGGCTGCGTCGTTGGGATGCTGATGGGCGCGTCTGGCCCACAGCCTGGGCTGGCGCGGAGACTCTGTTGCCCCTTCTCGACGTGCTGATTCTCAGTTACGACGATCTCCGACCCTTCGCCAACGGCCAACGCACCAACACTATCCTCGCGCGCTGGAGTATGCTCGTCCCCCTGCTGATTGCCACCGACGGGCGGCACGGCGCGACGCTCTTCCAGCACGGCCAGAGCGAGCATTTCCCGGCTTATGCCGCTGCTGAGGTTGATCCTACCGGAGCGGGCGACGTCTTCGCCGCCGCCTTTCTCTGCCGCCTGCATGAATGCGGCGATCCGCGCGCAGCCGTCAACTTCGCCAACTGCGCCGCCTCGTTCTCGGTCGAACATGCTGGAATCGTCGGCATACCGTCACGGCAAATAGTGGAGACAAGACTACAGGGGCGTACTTCATCTGATACGTGGGCGCAATAAAGTACGCCCCCAGTCAATGATGATGCTTATGCTTGTTATGCGGCGGCGGCGCATTACGCGGCGGTTGATAAACCGGAGCCTTATACACTACGGTAGGAGTAGCTGTTTTTGCCGGTGAGCGCGTAGCTGTCGGTGTGGCACTCCCATTCTGACTTTTGAATACCTTCCAGTCGCCGCTCGTGCCAGTACGAGTATTACAACGCGCGTTATTACCCAGACTGCAATATGTTCCCACGAGGCTACCATCAGACTGGAGGGAGCCAGAAAAGAAGAGCGGCACGTTGTTTTGGTATCCTCTAACGGTAAACTGGATGCCGCCCGCCGAGGTAATCGCGCCGGTAAATGGACCGCTGCCCGCGAGACGAGAACCGGCGGTGAATAACCCGCCAATTGTTCCCTCGTTCTGTTGAATAGCAAGTTCCATGCTGCTCGTAATAGTGCCGGTCTTAGCGTTCATTCTGCCAGTATAGCTACCCACCACACCTGGATAGATGACCGCTTGAGACGCGGCCAGGCGCGGCGCTAAGATCCCCGGTATATAATCAATGGCAAGCCAGGTACCACTTCCGCAGATCAGCGCCGCCATCGCCAGCACCAACAAAGGCATCAGCAGCGGCTTTTTTTCGCGCCGTGGAGCAAGCAAAGGAGACGGACGTTTATCAGCCACTTTGACAATTCTCACCGTTGGTTCGCCCACATCCAGAGCGTGGCTCTGCGCGGCGGCTTTTCCCAGGGCAGCGGCAAAAGCCCGCACATTGGGGAAGCGTTGGTGATAATCTTTGGCAAGCGCCTTCGCTACCACCTGCTCCACTGCCTCCGGCATGGCGGGTACACTGTCCCGCAGCGGAGGCGGACGCCGCGTGGCATGCTGGATAGCAATTTCGGTGATCGTGCCATGAAAAGGCGTATTGCCAGTGAGCCATTCGTAGACCACGATGCCCAGCGCGTACTGATCGCTGGCGGGACAATCCTGGCCTTCGAATTGCTCAGGAGCCATATAGGCAACAGTGCCGATCAGAATCTCTTGTTGAAGTTTTTGATAGCCGGTAGTCTGAGCAAGCAGCGCGTTGCCAAAATCGCTGAGAAGGACTTCACCATTGCGCCCCAGGAGCATATTATCCGGCTTCACGTCGCGGTGAACAAGTTTTTGATCGTGGGCATACTGTAGTGCGTCGGCTACCTGCCGCACGTAGGGCAGAATAGTAGCCAGCGGTAATTGCTCGTCTTTATGGTGTCGTCTGCGCAGCGTGCCATCGGGCGCATAATCCATGACCAGGAAAGGGATATCATCTCGAATATCGAAATCTAAGACGCGCACGATATGCGGGTGGACCAATCGCGCGATCACGCGGCCCTCGTCGCGAAACCGTTGCACCTCCTCGGTCTCAGTCAGTTTCGCGTGCAGCACCTTAATCGCAGCCTGGGTTTCGAGATAAATATGTTCTCCTAAATATACCTCGGCGTAGCCCCCGCGCCCAAGCTGCGAAATAAGACGATAATTCCCTAATTGTTGACCAATCAAATTCAGCATAGCTCACCATATCCCTTATCTATAGGACGTATCAAGCAAACAAAATGATACTGAGCAATACAGCAAGCATTCGTTTGCCTTTACATGATCTGATATACTACCTTGTAAGACAATAGATGAGTGAACGGACACGATGGAGACCTTGCATGAAGATAACGGTTCATAACCTCGGCGTTATCAAAAAAGCAGAAATCGATCTGAAACCCCTTACCATTCTGGTCGGCCCAAATAACGCTGGAAAGACATGGCTGGCCTATACTTTAGCAGGCATTTTGGGGGCGTATGGTTTTAATCAGTATATGTCGGCCTATCTTGAAGAGAGAGTTCCAAAGGCATTTCCCCCTCTAGAAAGCGCCATTGAGCAAATCCTTAACGAAGGCAATGCAACCGTTGATCTCCACGCATTTGCTGATCACTATGGCGAGACATATTTCAATAATGTGGCCCTGCTCGCGAAGCAATGGATGTATAGCTATTTCAATACGGATAGCATCTCTTTTGCTGATCTGGAAGTTTCCATCGATTTAGCAGAAGGGAAACAACGCCTTTCAGAACGTGTTTTACAGGCTTCCCTTAGAAACGAAGTATCTATAGGCCAGCGCAGACAAGGCGCGCTGCTGAGTCTCTTAAAAAAAGAGGGCGAAAGGAATCTGCTCACCTACACTTCTGCCGATAAACTCGTCGAAGAGAAACTTCCACGCGACATTATAAGAGAACGACTGATCAACAATGTCTTTCGCCTGCTTCACCAGGCTCTCTTTCCGAACACACGAGTTTTCCCAACCGAAAGAGCCGGACTCGTTATATTTCCTGTGATGGGCCAACCGTTAACTCCTCTGAAACAGGTAGATGGAACATTTATTGGCCCAATAGCTCATTTTGTCGATTTGATGAATGCTATTTTCGAAGTCAATCCGCTGAAAAGAAAGCAAAGAGAGGAACAGGCGCACAGTCGCACAGAAATCCGCACCTATATACAGCTTGCAGAGGTACTGGAGAAGTATGTTCTGGGGGGGACTATAGATTTCAAACCGGAGTCGGAGCCAGGACGTGAAATTCTCTTCAAGCCGGATGAAAACTCTTCACTTGGAATATCTATCACATCGTCTATGATAAAAGAGCTTACACCGCTGTTACTCTATCTGCGGTATTTAGCCATGCCAGATGAATTGCTCACTATTGATGAACCAGAGATGAACCTGCATCCCGAAGCGCAAGCGAAACTCATTGAGTTCCTGGCAATGCTCGTCAACGCGGGTCTCAACGTTCTTATCACAACGCATAGCCCATATATCATTGATCACCTCACCAATCTAATAAAAGCAGCCAAACACGAAGACAAAGCCGCTATCAGTGGTCAATTTTTC
>DATLSW010000328.1:0-5756 GCA_035533955.1 Ktedonobacteraceae bacterium
GTGTTTCCTGCTATTTTGAAAGGCAGCCGCATGACCGCGCAACTCAATATCATCCTCGTACCGCACACGCACTGGGATCGCGAGTGGTATCAAACCTTCCAACAATTTCGTATACGTCTCGTCCATGCCGTTGATCGCCTGCTCGATATCCTCGACCGCGACGATGGCTTCACGCATTTTATGCTGGATGGGCAAACGATTGTGCTGGATGACTACCTGGAAGTGCAGCCGGAGCAGGAAGAGCGCCTGCGCCGCCATATTCGCTCCGGACGCGTTCTGACCGGCCCCTGGTATGTGCAGCCCGACGAGTTCCTGGTGAGCGGCGAGGCGTTGATCCGCAACTTACAGATCGGCCTGCGCCGCGCCGCCGAGTTCGGCGAGCCGATGCGCGTCGGCTACGTACCCGATTGTTTCGGCCATATCGCGCAGTTGCCGCAGATTCTCCAGGGCTTCGGCATCGATAACGCCGTCTTCTGGCGCGGCGTTGGCTCCGAGGCGCGCCAGAGCGAGTTCTATTGGGCCGCGCCAGATGGCACGCGCGTGCTGGTCATGCATCTTACCGATCCCGTTGGCTACTCCAACGCGCGTCAGATGCCGCTCGCGCCCAATGAATTCGCCGCTCGCACGGAGATGCTGGCCGCGCAGATTTTGCCGCAGGCCACCACAAACACGCTGCTTTTCATGAACGGCTCCGACCACCTGGAGCCACAGGACGGCCTGTCCGCCGCCATTGCCGCCGCCAACCTGCTGCTGGCGGACGTCAACCCGACGCAGGAACAATGGCAGGCCGCTTTCGGCCAATCATCCCCCGCACCAGATGGACAGCATTCGTTCGACGGAATCAACGTGCGCATCGGCACGCTGCCGCAGTACATCAGCGCCGTGCGCGCGGCGTTATCCGGGCAGAACGCCCAGCCATTGCAGACGCTGAGTGGCGAGATGCGCAGTAGCCAGCTTGCTCACCTCTTGCCCGGCGTGCTGTCCACGCGCATGTGGATCAAGCAGCAGAATAACGCGAGCGAGCGCCTGCTTGAACAGTGGGTGGAACCGCTCAGCGCCTGGGCCTGGAAACTGGGCGCGCCCTACCCGGCGGGCCTCGTCAGTACGGCCTGGCGCTATCTCTTGCAGAACCACCCACACGACAGCATCTGTGGGTGCAGCATCGACCAGGTGCATCGCGAGAATGCTGTGCGCTTCGCCCAGAGCCAGCAGATCGCCGGAGGTGTCATTGACCAGGCCATGCAGTATCTTGCCGACGCGGTCGATACGCGCCCACCTGTCGCTGCACCGCACACTCATTACCAGCCCGCCGCCGTGGTCGTCTTCAATGCCGCTTCTGGCCCGCGCGCGGCTGCCGTTCAGGCCACCGTACAATTTCCCGGCTCACTGCGCAATGCCGTGATCATTGATGAACAGGGACACCGCATGCCTTTCACCATCGTCAATCGCTGGCGGCAGGAGATCGGCTCCATGCCCATCGCGCGCGAGCAACTGGCAGCAGCCATCGCGCTCGTGGGTGCGACCGCGCCGGGCCAGTTGATCGAGATGGCCGAGGAAACCATCACCACCACGCTCGGCCAGACGCAGCCGAGCTACAGCATTGTGCGCATCCATATCGACGCCGCGCAGCAGCCGGGCGTGGCCCATGTCGAGATCATGGTGGCGCAGCACGCGCAAATGCCGCAGGCCGATCATGCCCTGCTCGAGGCCGAGCAACAACTGCTGGCCGTGGCGCGGCGCGAAGACATCCACACGCTTGAGATCACGATCATCAATCAGGCCCGCGAAACGCTTGAATTCGTTGCTCAAGACCTGCCAGCCTACGGCCTGAAAACCTTCTGGGTCTACCCGCGCGGGCTGCACTCTGACGCGCCTCCCACGACAACCAGCGCGCTGGCAAGCGGCGCGCGCGCTATTGAGAACGAATGGTATCGTGTCGAGGCCGACGCAAAAGACGGCGCGCTTACTGTTACCGACAAGCAGACGGGAGCCGTTTTTAGCGGACTCAACCGCTTCGTGGACGGCGGCGATGTAGGCGACCTTTATAATTATTGCCCGCCCGCCCAGGATACGCAGATTAGCCAGCCGGTGGAAATGCCGAAGATCGAGGTGATCAACGCCGCTCCAGTTTCAGCCATGCTGCGCGTCAATGGGCGCTATGCCCTGCCCGCGTCGTGCAGCGCCAGCCGCGCCGGGCGCAGCGCGCGCACCACCACCTGCCAGATCAGCAGCGAGATTCGGCTCGTCTCCGGCGCGCGGCGCATCGACATCCACACCAGCATAGACAATCGGGCCAGGGATCATCGACTGCGCGTCTTTTTCCCTGTATCATATATAGCAAAAAACGTCGCGGCGGAAGGCACGTTCGAGGTGCGCGAGCGCCCAACTGATTTATCGCGCCCAGCCGATACCAGCGCGTGGGCCGAGGAACCGGTCAACACGTTCCCGCAGAAAAGCTTCGTGGATATCAGCGATGGCACAATCGGCCTGGGCGTGCTGAATCGCGGCCTGCCCGAAGCGGAGATCGTGCGCGAGGGCGCGGGTATCGCGCCTGGACAGACGGCGGTGGCGCTGACACTGCTGCGCTGCGTTGAATGGCTCTCGCGCGGCGACCTGCCCAACCGGAGCGGTCACGCCGGGCCGCCGGAATTTACGCCGGAGGCGCAATGCCTGGGCCATCACGAGTTCGACTACGCGCTCGTGCCGCACGCCGGAGATTGGCGCGCGGAAGACGCGCTTGTGCAGCGCGAGGCGCACGTCTTCAACGCGCCGCCGCGGGCCATCGTCGCGCCTGCTCAAACACGGAAAACGGCGCAGTTGTCGGCAACAGCGTCCCTGGTGGATGTCACGCCTGGCTCGGTAGTGGTCAGCGCGATCAAACGTGGCGCGGATGGGCGCGGCTTGATCATACGCGTGTATAATCCTTTGCCTGAGCCTGTAGTCGCGACAATTCGGCCAGCGATTGCGTTTACCCAGGCATATGTGACAAACTTGCAGGAAGAACAACAGGCACAACTGGCGGTGGATGGCGCGGCGGAAACTCCTCTCACGATCAGCATAGCGGCAGGAGGGATAGTCACAATACAACTGCAGTAACGGACAATCTTCCTGGTATGTTGCTGTTTTCTTCTAACAAACGTTGTTAATGTAGTGAAACCAAGTAACGGATTTTTGAAAGGGGCGTTTGTCCTATATGAGAACTATGACGAATATATTACAATTTCATACTGTTTTGCATCTGCCGCCTGCTGCTTCGCCAACAGCGGCTACCGCAACTGCGGTCGTGGCGACGTCCACGCCTGCCTCTTCTACTAGCTCTACCTTAACAAGTCTGATGAATTCGCTGGGTGTCGTGATCGGCATACTTATTGCCTTCGTGGTCGTTTTCTGGCTCAGTCTGATCATCTGGACGTTCCGCGATATTCGCTCGCGCACGCAAGACCTGATTTTGCAGATCGCCGCGACGGTGCTGGTTGCCGTGTTTTTCGTGGGCGGCCTGTTCATCTACATGATCCTGCGGCCCCGGCAAACCCTGGCCGAAATCTACGAGCGGCAACTGGAAGAGGAATCGCTGCTGGCCGAGATGACCGAGCGGCAGACATGCAGCAATTGCCACGCACGTATTGAACCAGACTTCCAGATCTGCCCATCCTGCGGCCAGAAGCTGAAACGCTCCTGCCCCAAGTGCGAGCGCCTGCTGGAATTGCGCTGGGCTTACTGCCCCTACTGCGCGACCAATCTGGCTGGCGGGCTGCCGATGCAGGGAATGCCAGGGATGCAGGGCATGGCGGGGATGCCTCCTATGCAAGGGATGCCTATACAAGGCAGTCCCAGTGCTTCCGGCATTCCGATGAGTGGGCCGCGATACTAAATCGCGGCCATTCGCACCCAGATTTCCACGCTTGCTTTGTTTCTCGCCCAAAATATGCTATACTATAGTACGGGCGTACAAAAAAATACTCTCGCCGCCCGCTTTTCCTTGTTCTGTACGGAACAGCTTACAGGGCTGCTCCTCACTGTGAGGCGGCTAAAAGGCCGATGTGTCCCTTTGGAAACTACATATCCAACTGTTGCGTGGCTGAAAGGCCGATGCTCCCTTTTGGGAATTGAAACACACACTCCTCACTTCTTGATAATAAAAGGTACTGGCTATGGCAAATACGAGAGAATCAGTCATGACTGAGCGGGCTTCTGACGACAACGCGCAACCCATCAATAGCGCGCATGGGAAGACCAATGGAAACGGCAACCATAACGGGAATGGCAATAACGGGTATAACGAGCAAAATATTCAGATACTTGAGGGTCTGGAGGCCGTGCGCGTGCGCCCCGGCATGTACATCGGCTCAACCGATCAGCGCGGCCTGCACCATCTGATCACCGAAGTAGTCGATAACAGCGTTGACGAGGTGATGGCCGGTTACGCCGATACGGTACTTGTCACCATCCACGCCGATAGCTCCGTGACTATTGAAGATAACGGGCGCGGCATCCCCGTGGAAGAGCATCACCAGCGCCCCGGCCTCTCGACGCTGGAGGTGGTCATGACCATCCTGCACGCCGGCGGCAAATTCGGCGGCGGCGGCTACCAGATCAGCAGTGGCCTGCACGGCGTAGGCGTCTCAGTCGTCAACGCACTCGCCGAGTGGTGCGAGGTTGAGGTGCGCCGCGACGGTCGGCGCTGGCGGCAGCGTTACGAGCGCGGCGTCGCCGTCACTCCCCTGTCCGACGAAGGGCCAACCGACGAGACCGGCACAACCACCTCGTTTCTGGCCGATCTGGATGTGATGGAGACCCGCGACTACAGCTTCGATGTGATGGCGCAGCGCTTCCGCGAGATGGCCTATCTCAATCGCGGCATGACCATCTGCCTCTACGACGAACGACCCGGACGCGAACGCGAGGCAACCTTCTACTTCGAGGGTGGCCTGGTCTCGTTTGTGCGCTACCTCAACAAGAATCGTAAGGTTGTGCAGGCGCGCCCGGTCAGCGTGGTACGCGAGATAGACGATATCAAAGTCGAGCTGGCCGTGCAGTACAACGATAGCTGGACGGCGACCGAGTTCTCATTTGCCAACGGCATCAACACGGTTGACGGCGGTATGCATATCACCGGCTTCCGCAGCGCGCTAACGCGCACGCTCAACGACTACGCGCGCAAGATGAACCTGCTCAAGGAGAAGGATAGCAATCTAACGGGCGAAGATGTGCGCCAGGGCCTGACGGCGGTGGTGAGCGTGAAGATTCCCAACCCGCAGTTCGAGGCACAGACGAAAGCCAAGCTGAACAATGCCGACGTGCGCCCCGTCGTCGAGACGGTAACGGCGGACATGCTGGCGCAATACCTGGAAGAGACGCCCAACGAGGCCAAAGTAATCATCGATAAGTGCCTGACCTCCGCGCGCGCCCGCGAGGCCGCCCGCGCCGCCCGCGATCTGGTGCAGCGCAAGAACGTCCTGGACTCGACCCTCCCCGGCAAACTGTCCGACTGCTCTGAGAAGCAGCCAGACCGCTGCGAGCTATACCTCGTCGAAGGAGATTCGGCGGGCGGGAGTGCAAAACAAGGGCGTGACCGGCATTTCCAGGCAATCCTGCCCCTGCGCGGCAAAATTTTGAACGTCGAGAAGGCCACGCCAGACAAGATATTCGACAATCAAGAGATCAAGAACATGATCACGGCCATCGGCACGGGTATCGGCGAACACTTCAACGTCACGAAACTGCGCTACGGTCGCATCGTGATCATGTGCGATGCT
>DATLSW010000329.1:0-11308 GCA_035533955.1 Ktedonobacteraceae bacterium
GTCGGGTGCGGGTGGATCGTTTCGATGATCTCCTCGTTGGTCAGTTCGCCGTGCATGGCGAGCGAGTATTCGGTGATCAGGTTGGTGGCGTCGGGGCCGATGATGTGCGCGCCCAGGATTTCGCCGTATTTGCCGAGGATGACCTTGGTGAAGCCTTCGGTCTCGTCGATGCCCACGGCGCGCCCGTTGGCTGTCCAGGGGAAGTGATCAACCCGCGCCTCTGGATCGCGTTCTTTGGCCTGCGCTTCGGTCAGGCCGACGAAGGCGATCTCCGGGAAGGTGTAGATGGGATTGGGGATGACATCGTAGTTCATGACGGCGGCGTGGCCGGTGACGTTGTCTGCCGCCACTTCGCCCTCTGTCGAGGCGACGTGCGCCAGGCCCGCGCCGTGGACGAGGTCGCCGATGGCGTAGATGCCGGGCAGGTTGGTTTCCATGCGCTCGTTGACGCGCACGCGCCCTCGCTCGTTATCGAGTCCCTGCTCCATCAACTGCTCCAGACCGCTCGTGTTGGGCTTGCGGCTGACCGCGACCAGCACGTATTCGCCGTGAAAATCTTGCGCGCCCTTCTCGGTCTGCGCCACCACTTTCTTTGTCTCGCCCTCGTCGGAGATGCTTTCGACTCTGGCGTTGGTGACGATGTTGATGCCGCGCTTTGTCAGGATGCGCACGAGCAGGCGGCGCACTTCCTCATCGACGGGGGCCAGGATGTTGGGCAGCATTTCGAGGATGGTGACGTTGCTGCCGAGCGAGTCGAACATGCAGGCCAGTTCAACGCCGATGATGCCGCCGCCGACGCAGACCAGGCTCTCCGGCACTTTGGGCAGGTTCCAGCAGGTGTCGCTGTTGATGACGTTGCGCCCATCGATGCCGGGGAAGGGCGGCATGAGCGGCACGGAGCCGTTTGCCAGGATGATTTTGTCGGCGCTGAATTGCTGTTTGGAGCCATCGGTCATTGTCACGGAGACGGTGCGCGCGGCATCCACGGTTGCCATGCCGTCGAAGATATCGACGTGGTTGCCCTTGAGCAGGACGCCGACGCCATCGGTCATGCGCTTGACGACCTTGTTCTTGAAGGCGACGCCTTTGCCCATATCATACGTCGGCGGTTGGGACAGGTGAATGCCCAGGTCGTCGAGCGATTCCATCGTGTGCAGCACTTCGGCGATGTGCAGCATGGCCTTCGAGGGGATGCAGCCGACATTGAGGCAGGTGCCGCCGAGATATTGTTTTTCCACGATGGCGGTTTTCGCGCCCAACTGCGCGGCGCGAATGGCGGCGACGTAACCGCCGGGGCCGGCGCCGATCACCGCGACATCATAATGTGTACTTGCCATGTTATTTCTCTCCTGCAATCTGAACGTAGATTTTCAAAGCAGCCAGGCGTCTTCATCAGAAGTTCCTGGCTAGCAATGGCGGGAACCGATATCTAAATCCGCTAGCGTAGCGACGCAATCAATTGCGCCAGTCGCCTCGACAGAAGCCTCGAGACTGGCGCAATCAATTGCGCCGCTACACAACCGAATCTGGTATGACCTGTTTTCCAGGCGAATATCGTCATAAGAGTAATTGGTGATTGCTTTCACGGTGTCATTGTAGCACGTTTTTTCATGAGCGACCAAAATGGCCTGATCGGCCTATTGCGGCCAAACCCATGAGTCAAAAACGTAACGTTGAACGTATATATAGGTGAAACGTTCTTATGGTACGGACCCGCAATGGCGCGGGCGCTGAACGAAGAATGCCCGGCTTATGTCGGCTTTTTCTTCAGATTGTGTATCTCTGGCAATATCTCTACCTGCCTGGTGGGCGGCATGCCATCTTTTTTTTTCACAGGTATGCCGGGGTAGAAGTGGCAGTGAATTGAAATCAAAACTATGTTTATCGAAAAGGAGTAAAGACAATGGCGACAACAGGAGAACTGCGTGCAATTATGCAGGAACTGCAACTGGTCGATGCTGGCGATGCTGCCAGCTATCTGGGCGAGGAGACCGTGATAGCCGAGGTGGTTACGGCGGATGTCTCGGCTTCAATCGAGGAAATGTACCTGCTCATGACGGCCGGCTTTCTCTGCACGGATGATTGCGATACTTGCCAACCTGTCAGTGTGTAGTGCGTAAGTCGGAAGACTTTTCATAGAATAGCGAAGCGGCGAGTGTTTCAAAAAGACGCTCGCTGCTTTTTTAGGTGTTTTGTTAATAGCGGGCTTCAAGCAGCGTCTTCACACGTTTGTCCGCGTTGGGCATCCCGCATGTTTTGATCTGTTTGACCACGGCCTCGACATCATAGGCTACGCGCCGTATTTCCGCCTGCCAGGTAGTATCTTGCCCGGTGAGGATGCCGTAGGAGGCGCGCAGATCCTCGTCGCGCGGTAGGCCACAGCTTGCCACGTCGGCCAGCAGCAGATGTCGCCAGCGCCGCGTGTAGGCGATGTGCAGGTGGCCGAAGGCCAGCGCGCCGATGCCCGCGTCGAGGCCGCCGAGCAGGCGCTCCAGCTCGCTATCGGGCGCGTTGGGGAAAATGGCGTCGTCCAGGTTGAGCGGGTTAGCGTGGACGATCAGCAGGTCGTCTTCAGGGCCGGCGATGCGCTGCGAGAACGGCAAACCTGCCAGGTAATCGATGCCGGTCTGCCCGATCTCTTCGCGCGTCCACGAAACGGCGGTGCGCTTCTTTGCCCCCTTGTCGGGCGCGCCGTTGACGATTTCGGCATCGACATTGCCCTGAATGACCGGGCAGTGCAGTTCCTGTACCATCTCCAGCGCCTGGCGCGGGCGCGGGCCGTTCAAGCATAGATCGCCAGCGATCACTAGCTGATCGATCCCCGGCTGTTCCGCCAGGTCGCGCAGCACGGCCTCAAACGCCAGTTGGTTGCCATGGATATCCGAAATAACCGCGACTCGCATATGGTATGTTTCCCTCAAATGAATAAGAACGACTCTTCCGTAAATACTATATCACACCCGTAGACCGACGGGCGACCGCAAGGATCAGGGTTGTTGCAAGAACAGGCGAGACGGGCGCTTGCGCCGCCCGTCGCAGGGCTTCCCGATGGCGAGACACGCGGGGGCGCAAGCGCCCCTACCACCACATCCAACCACTCCCGCCCCTACGATATACGGGCATGGTGTGCATCGTGGTATAGTAGGGGCGTACCCTTGCGGTCGCCCGTCCGGTTTTGCGGTCGCCCGTCCGGTTTTGCGGTCGCCCGTCCGGTCTGTCAATTTTTGTCTGTAGGGTAGGAACATACTATAGCCAGATTTTATTAGTAGGAGTTGCAACATCGATGAAAGCGACACCGGAAGAATATGATTTCCATCTGCGCATCTGCGCGCGCAACGATCCCATTGCTTTTGCGGAACTCGCCGATCAATTGTACCATGTTCTTTTGTATGCTGTGAGCCAGCGGGCAGGCGCGGGCGCGGACTCTACGCTGATCGAGGAGGCGGTCGGCCAGGCGCTCCTGGACTATCACGATCACCCGCTTCGCTACGATCCCCATCTCAAGAGCCTGCAAGGCTATCTGGTGATGGCGGCGTATCGCGATTTCCAGAATGCCCAGGCCAGCGAAAACCGCGTGCGCGGACACCAGATTTCACTCTTTGATCCTGATCTGCAAGAGCGCGATATCGCGGGAGATGATGATCCCGCGGACAACACGTTTGAAGCGGATGAGATCTGGCGCTCTATCGGCGAGGTCTTCCCGGACGCCGACGAGCGACAGATTGTTGAACTGATCATCAACCGGGAACACGCGATTGAACCATACGCGGCTATTTTGCATATTACCCACCTGCCGGAAGATGAGCGTCGCAAGCAGGTGCAACTGGTGAAATATCGCATCACCAGGCGATTACGCCGCCAGATGAAGCCGCGCTTGCATCCCAATAAAGGAGAAATTTCATGAGCAACTACAGGCCGTCGCTTGATCGCCTGGCGCAACTGGCCCAGGCGCGCCCAAATTTATTGGCCGGGCCGCTCAAATTGTACCAGGAGCAGGAGGGACTGGACGACGAACAACTCGCGGCACGACTGGGTTGTGACGTCGAGGCGCTGGCTCGCCTGGCGCTTTGCGAACGCCCGCGACCCGCGCCGCATTTTCGCGAGGACGTCGGGCGCATCGCTCGCTACATCCAGGCTGATACTGTGCAACTGGCGATGCTGATTCGCGCCGCCGAGACGCGAGAATCGCTCACACGGACGACAGGCGCGTCTTCTCCGACGCTGCTCGCGGCCCGCGACAACGACGACGTGGAAGAAGCGGATACTGATGATGGAAATGGCATAGATGATGTCTAGCGATATACTCATCGAGCAGGCGTGCGGGGATTTCTGGGAACTCTCGGGTGAGACGCCCACCTATCCCCGCGCTATGCGGGACGCAATTACCCTGGCGTCGCCGCTGGAACTCTGTCCGCTGGAAGGGCTGCGCGTCAGGCACGTCCTGGCCTGGGCGCGGCGCATCAACATAGCCTGCCGCATTGGCGGGCAAGGTCGCCGCCTGCACGGCTGCCTCGTCGCCTGGAGGGGCAAGGGCGCTATTTTTTACGATACTGGCGATGCTGACGACGAACAGCGTTTTACGCTGGCGCACGAACTGGCGCATTACCTGCTCGATTACGCGGCTCCGCGCGAGCGCGCCGTCGCTATTCTTGGTTCATCCATCCTGGCTGTGCTGGATGGAGAACGCCCGCCCACCGTTGACGAACGCCTGCACGCCGCTCTCAGCGGCGTCCACCTGGGAGTGATGAGTCATCTCATGGAGCGTCCCGATCAAGGCTTGCCGACGAGCGCGGTCCTCGATGTAGAAGATCGCGCCGATCACCTGGCGCTGGAATTGCTGGCTCCGGCCCAATCTTTGCATGAGTTGCTGGATCAACCGGCAGCGCCGCGCGGATTTCAGGCGCGGCTGGCTTTCCTCGGCGACCTATTAACGACTAGCCGCGGCTTACCGGCGGACATTGCCGCCGCCTACGCCCGCTTTTTACTGGCGCAGCGCGGCGAACCCACCTTTCGCGACTGGCTATTTGGATAAGGGGGAATCGCAGAGCGGAGCGATGGTGATGGATGTCAAGTGTGATGTGTTGCCTCCCATCCCTGGGCGCGATAAATCTGGCCTCTACGATGTCAAATTTTGATGCTACAATAGGAATAGAATGTAGAGGCTAAACGGGAGAGAAAAAGACGATTGAGAAAAGTATATCATTGCCGGGAGTAGAGAACAATGGGAGTTGAACAACCGTCTCGCGATCGGCCGCGGGAGGCTGCGCCCGTGGATGATGTCCTGGCAATGGAAAGGAACGAGTTTCAGACGGCTTTCGGCGAGCCGGTCGAGCAGACGCTGAACCTTGATACCTGGCTTCCAGGCGAGGACCTGGCCGCCATGTATCAGAACCTCGAGCGGGAAGTTGCTGGCGCTGTGAGGCAGGAGGGGCGCATTCGCGAGCGCATCCGCTCTGAACTCTTTCCGCGCGTCTTCACGCACCCGCAGGCTCCGGCTCAGGCCGGGTGCTATACCGTCGATGTCGCCATGCTGGAACGTATTCATCGCGGCCTGCTTTTCAACGGCGGCGTTGAGGCGTGCGACGGCAGCAGTCTCTCTCATGATACGCTGCCGATCACGATTGCTCAGATCGGCGTCTCGCTGGTTTCGTATCAGGGCGATCAGGGAACGTGGGTGCATCGCCTGTTCCGCCGCGATCTACGCATTGGCGGCTTCGATCCCATCAACGAGGCGCTGGAACTGATCGAGCGGCGGCGCGGGCGCGACAGTACCGATGCCACCAGCACGCGCGACAAGCTCACCGAATTTACGCGGCGCGGCATTATGGACTACGCTGAACGCGGCATACTGCTGCACCGGTCAAGCGCGCTCTGGCGCATGGGGCATGGGCATCCCGTGCCATATGAGCTGCTCGCCGGCGGCGGTCTGGTGATTGATGGCGATATGCCGTTGCTACGCGCCAGCATGAAGATGTGGCGCGAGCTGCTGCTCGACCATCAGCGCTGGGTCTTCGTATCGAGCGCCCCGGCTGATCGCGTGCTGCTCACGCTGGGCGACGCGCTCTACCCGCTCGAATTCGCCCTGGTCGGCACGCCCTTGCAGTCCATGCGCGATATCGCGGCAGGCCATTTCTCACAGGCGCGCGGCCTGAAAAGGGATGTCCAGCAATTTGTCGAAGAGTTGGGGCCTGAGATTGTGACAGGGCTGTATCGCGCCTCGGCGCAGGCTCCGGTGCGCCTGTTTTACGCGCATCGCAAGTTTGCTCAGCAGGCCGCGCTGATCGTGATGGCCGACAGTGTTCTTCAGGAGCATCGCGGCTTTCCTCTGCTCATCGACCTGGCTGATACCGTGTGCCGCGCCACCTTTGGCTCGGAGACGTTCAGAACGATGGTGCAGGAAGCCTATGTCGAGGCAGGCGCGCCCTTCCGCTATCTCGGCGAGCGCGAAACGAGACGGTAGGGGCGCGTGCGCGACGGGCATCGCGGTATCGTAGGGGCGGGGGTGGATGTGGAAGTGGGGTTGGGGGGCTTGCCCCGCCCGGATAGTGGGGGGAAATGCGCCGACGGTGGGCGCGGGCGACGCAAGCGTCCCCACCACCACATCCGCGTCCACTCCCGCCCCTACTGATCACGAGCGCTAACCATGAATCGAGGAAGGAGATAATCATGGCTGAGAACGAAGATCTGAACGGTTCCATACGTCCCGATCACCTGAGTATGCCGTTGCCGCGGGACGTGTTCGAGCAGATCGAACAAGATATCCAGCAGGCGGGGGGCGCGTGGAGCGAGCCGCCTGAGTATCAGGACGCCATCGGACGTACCATGTTCGATCTGCCCAACAGCGAGGACCACACGGTGACGGTGCTGCTCTCTAAAGAAGATATCCAGAAAGCGCCATCGCAGGCGCTGGTGCGGATACGCAGTATCGTCGATAGCGATGATCGCACCTATCTTGGCATCGTGGTGAAGGGTCCCTTTGCCGAGCCGGACGGCCTGCGCGGCGACGCTCCCATCATGATCACGACGGCGGTGCGCGGCGGCATCTTTATGCCGCGCTATCATGGCCGCGTGCAGGTCGAACTGCTCGGCGAGGAAGTCGGCGATGCCGTCATTCCGCCGCGCCTGCGCCCGCTGCCCAATAGCCCGGTCTTTGTTCTGGAGAGCGACGAGACGACCGGCATCTTGAAACTGGGCGGTGATATTCCTCTGGGCGTGCCGGTCGGCTATGAAAAGATCGAAGCGGCCATTCCTTCCGACAAAAAATTGGTGCTGCCGCGCCACCTGGGCATCCTCGGCACGACCGGCGGCGGCAAATCTACGACCGTTTCGTCGCTGATAAGCAACTTCCAGCAGGCGGGTATCGCTACCATCGTGATCGATACCGAGGGCGAGTACACGGAAATCTACCAGCCCACGCAAGATAACGCCATGCTCACCGCTCTAGAAAAGCGCGGCAAGTCGCCGCGCGGTGTAGACAACGTCTCCGTCTATCATCTTGTCGGGCGCGAGACAACCTGCCCGAACAGAAAGATAACGCACGCTTTCTCGCTGCAATTCTCGCAACTCTCGCCCTACCTGGTGATGGGAATGCTCGATCTGAATGCCGAGGCCCAGCAACCGCGTTACCAGAAGGCTTACGATATCGCCCGGCGTATGTTGCTGGCGATGAAGATCTTTCCCGCGAACGAGGAAGAAAAGCAGCAGTTGATCGACCTGGACGACATGGAAATGGGCTATCCACGCATGACGGTGGAACACATATATGACGTGGTCAGAGCCTGCGGAGAAATCGCTTCCGGCGGCAAGAAGCCGGAGGATTTTGAGAAACCGGAATACCGGCTCTATAGCAGAGATTTCGCGCTGCATCGCACGCTCTTCAAAGATGTGTTCAAAAGGGAGGATTTGAAGCAGATCACGCATCCAACGAGCTGGTTTGTCATTCAGGGCAAGCTGTCGTCACTGGTACGGCTCAAGATTTTCGATAATCCGGCGGCAGGTCCGCTCACGTACAGCGATCTTACGCTACCTGGCACGGTGAGCATCGTTGATCTGAGCGATACAGACTCGCCGCAGGTCAACAACCTGGTCATCGCCGAGTTCTTGCGCGGTCTGATGGAGGCGCAGAACAAAAATTATGACGAGGCTGAAAAACAGAGTGCGCCCCAACATCGCACGATGATTATCATCGAGGAGGCGCACGAGTTTTTGTCGAAGGAGCGTATACGGCAAATGCCAGTTCTCTACCAGCAGGTGGCGCGCATTGCGCGGCGCGGGCGCAAACGCTGGCTGGGCCTGGTTTTCGTGACGCAACTGCCGCAGCATTTGCCCGACGAAGTGCTGGGCCTGATCAACAACTACATTCTGCATAAAATCGGCGACGCCAACGTCATCAGCAGCCTCAAACGCTCGCTCGGCGTGGTGGACGACTCGCTCTGGCAGCGCCTGCCCAATCTCGCGCCCGGCCAGGCGCTGGTGGCGATGAGCAGTTTCACGCGCCCTCTGCTCGTCAACATCGATCCCACGCCCTGCAAATTGCGCATGGTGGAATAAACAAATTCGTTATTTGGGCGCATTGCAATGCGCCCAAATAACGAGAAAACCCCAAATTCGTCATTTACCGTGGAGGTTTCCTATGATTGACGTTACCGTACCTGAATCTGTCTCAATTTCGGCGCTGAATGCCCTGGAATATTGCCCGCGCCGCTTTTATTACCAGTTTGTGCAGGGAGAAAGCGTTGCCAACGATTATGTGCTGGAGGGGACGCTGGACCACCAGCGCGTTCACCGCGAGGGCGTGCGAACGAGCGCGGAGGGCGAGATACAGACGACGCGCCTGTATCTGTTCAGCGAAACACTGCGCCTGTCCGGCTTTGCCGATGTTGTCGAGGAATGTGAAGGGCAGCTCATTCCGGTGGAGTACAAGCATGGCAAGCAGGGCCAGTGGCTCAACGATGCCATACAGCTCTGCGCCCAGGCGTTGTGCCTGGAAGAGCGCAGGTCCGACACTGCGTCCATCCCTTACGGTTACATTTTCTATGTCAGTTCGCGGCGGCGCGTCCAGGTCAATTTCACGGAGGAGTTGCGCGAGAGAACACGCGCCGCGATTGCTCAGGCGTTCCAGGTGGCGGCGCTTGCCGCGCCGCCGCCGCCGCTCACCGGCAAGCTGACCGCGCGTTGCCCGCATTGCAGCCTGCTGCCATTGTGTCTGCCCGACGAGGTGAATACGTTGAATTCGCGGTAAAGTGGGGGCAGGGCGACCGCGAGGGTCGCCCAATAGGCGTCAAGCTTGTCAAGGGCGTCGCCCAATAGGCGCGAGCTTGTTAAGGGCGTCGCCCAATAGGCGTCAAGCTTGTCAAGGGCGTCGCCCAATAGGCGTCAAGATTGTCAAGGGCGACCGCAAGGGTCGCCCCTACCCTCACACGTTCAACGTGTCTCCGGTCGCTCTGGTCGGCACAGTAATAGTAACATCAGAAAGGACGATGATTATGTCTACGCTTTACCTGACCGAAGAATATGCCCTGGTGCGGCGCGAAGGGGAAGATGCTCTGCTGGTGCAAATCCCTGAGCGGCGTTCAAGAGATGGCGTTGTGCTGGCCGGAGCGCGCAAAGAGCGCGTGCCGCTGCTCAACATCGACGATGTGTCCGTGCTGGGCGAGATCACTATGACGGCCTCGGCGCTGCACCTGCTGCTGGAGCGCAACATCGAGATCACGTTTCTGGGACATTACGGCCAATTTAAGGGGCAGCTCGCACCGCCGTTTTCCAAGAATGCTATGCTGCGGATGGCACAGTACCGGGCGCATCATGATATGACGCTGCGCTGTGAACTGGCGCGCCGCTTCGTGATCGGCAAGCTCTCCAACCAACGCACGCTGCTGCAACGCTATTATCGCCGCCGCGCCGATCCAGAGATGGAGCGGGCTATTGATCAGATGGCGCTCCAGATCGGTCGCCTGGCCGCTTTATCCGTGGGCGATGCGCAGGCGCGTCAAACGCTGGCAAGCGGCGATCACAGCGTCTCCGGTACGCCACTGGAGACGATCCTGGGCCTCGAAGGAGCAGGCAGCGCCGCCTACTTTCAGTGCTTCGGCAACTGTATCAGCGATCCGGAGCAATGGCCGTTTGCCGGACGTGTCAAACGCCCACCCACCGACGCGGTCAACTCCCTGCTCAGCTTTGGCTACTCGCTCCTCACCAGCAAGGTTGCCAGCGCCGTGCAGACGGTAGGCTTCGATCATTTCGTCGGCTACCTGCACAGTTCCTTCTACGGGCGTCCATCACTGGCCCTCGACCTGCTAGAAGAGTTTCGTCCCGTCATCGTCGATTCGGTGGTTCTGACCCTGCTTAACCATCGAATGCTCACGCCCAATGATTTCATCGTGGAACTGGGAGCCTATCGCCTGAAACAAGAGAAGCGCAAAATATTCTTTGCCGCGTTTGAAGATCGTCTGAACGAAGAAGTGATCCATCCAACCTTCGGCTACAAGACGGCTTATCGACGCTGTATCGAGTTGCAGGCGCGTCTGCTCGCCAAATACCTCACCGGCGAGATTGACGGCTACCCGCCTCTGCGCATCAGATAAGGAGAGACGATGAAAAACAAAGCCAGTAGGGGCCCGATTTATCGCGCCCGCTCTGAGACGACCTGTTACGTGGTCGCCTACGACATCTCTAGCGACAAGAGGCGTACCAAAGTACACGACATCCTGCTGGCCTACGGCGAGTGGACGCAATACTCGTTATTCGAGTGTTTTTTAACGCGCAAGCAGTTGATTATGCTGCGTTCAAAGCTCGCTCCGTACCTGGATGCTGCGGAGGACAGCGTGCGTTTCTATCCACTCTGCGCTAACTGCGTTGCAAGGGTAGAAACCGTTGGCGGCGAACCCCCAACCGAAAGATTATTGTTCGTCGTATAGGCCAAAATAAGCTCAGCCGCGAGGGTCGCAGTGGTGTCGTTGGCACGCGGAGACTGGCGCGTGTCTCTAGAGGCTGTCTCGTAGCAAAATGCCCTCAAATACTGTCCTGATTTGAGGGCATTTTGCGGCCAAAAAAAGAGACCGGCGCAAATGCTTGCATAAACCGGCTTCTCGTGCTATAGTATGGGGGCGGTTGGCTAAATGGCCTGTGAAGCCCGTTAGGGATTGAAACGCACAAGCCACCGTAACAGCAGTTGGGGCGTTAGTGAAGGCTAAATGGCCTGTGAAGCCCGTTAGGGATTGAAACCATCGTGTCGATTTGAACCGCAATGTAGCTCTTCACGGCTAAATGGCCTGTGAAGCCCGTTAGGGATTGAAACCCATCAATGGGG